>JBKJQT010000325.1:0-3274 GCA_046593855.1 Candidatus Nitrotoga sp.
CTATAAACCATACCTAAACCACATTTATAAAGGAGTATTGACATGGTTCGTAATTTTCTACTTTCATTTGTCTATTTGGTTTCGTAGCGTTTGCCACAGCAGCGCCGATTACTTTTACTGATCCTAATTATTCCGTTACCGCCATCGTTGGCGTCGATGACACGGTAGACAGTGCTTCGGATACCTCCCCACCCACCGCAATACCATTGAATGTGAATAAATCTGTCTTAACTGACACAGGCAGTGCGTTTGCAAGTGCGTCTGCGGAGTTGGGTAAGCTGTCAGCGGCGACTAACGTAACATCCACGGGCGGTATTGCTGATGCCTCGTCGAATTCAAGATTTTTTGGAACTATCGACAGTATGTTTGGCGGAACCTATCATCTGGCTTTTAATTTTATTACCGGTGACATCATTGGAGGTACAGATTCCTTCGCTTCGTCGACATTGGCCATCATAATAAATTCGAACTTGAATGATTTGTACAATCAAATTTTTAACACTAGTAGCTCACTGACAGATTTTACTTTTTCGCTTACACCGGGTACAACTGCTTTGTTCGATATCACTCTAATTAGCAGTGCAAATTCAACTTCTGGCAGTGCTTCAAACGCTGCTAATGTTGACTTTTCTATTAACTCACGTGTGAATGGTGTGCCGGAACCTCATGAGGGTATGCTGCTGCTGTTGGGTGGTCTGGCTATGTATAATTTTATTCGGCGAGGACGCCGTCGTGCAGACAGTTTGATAGCTTGAAGTAAGTAAAAAAGTCTGTTTTTAACGGGCTTTTTTACATTATGGTATCGAGATGTTTACCAAATTCATTTGGCATGTACCCGATTCCATTTTTTTCCGCCTGCGGCACTTGTCCCTATTTAAAAACCACATAAGAATAAATGTGTAATGACAAAACTATGAATGTTCCTATTTTTGGTTTTAAAATTTATTTTAAGCACTTATATATTCAGCAAAAGAAACGGCTTATAGTTTTCTAAATTCGATGATTCCGTCGACAAAAAAATTATGGGGTTCATTAAACGTCTAATAGTTCGTTCATCGCTACTGGGTTTACTTTTAACGAGTTTGTTAGTTTGGGCGGATGGTGAAGAAATAGCACTTGAAACTGTAACAGTAGAAGCTTCTCGCACAAGTCAGTTGGGCATTGCAGATTCGGCCAACACTGGGGTCGTCACACAAAAGCAGTTGGCGGCACGCACTATTTATCGTCCCGGCGAGTTGTTGGAAGCAACACCCGGGCTGATCGTTAGCCAGCATAGCGGTGAAGGGAAAGCCAATCAATACTACCTCCGTGGATTTAATCTCGATCATGGAACTGATCTACGTACAGCCGTGGATGGCATGGTAGTCAACCAACGCAGCCATGCGCATGGGCAAGGCTGGACAGATGTTAATTTTTTAATTCCTGAAATCTCCCATCAGCTGGAATACAAAAAAGGGCCGTTTTATGCGTCTGAAGGCGACTTTTCTTCCGCAGGTGCAGTAAACGTCGTGTACGCCAATAAATTGGAAAAGGGAATTGCCAGTATCGGCATGGGCCAGAATGGCTATATAAGGACTTTTCTCGCTGATTCCCCCCAGTTTGCTGATGGACATTTACTGTATGCCATTGAATTGCTTCATAACGACGGTCCGTTCACTCGGCCGGACGATTATCAAAAATTGAATGGCGTTCTGCGTTATAGCGAAGGAAACGTTGCTAACGGTTTCAACATTACCGCTATGGCCTACAAAGGAAAATGGAATGCGACTGATCAGATCCCAAAAAGAGCAGTAGAAAGTGGGGCAATCTCGCGTTTTGATGCAATTGATCGGACAGACGGCGGCCAATCTCATCGCCATAGTCTTTCAGGTGAGTGGCACAAAACATCGGGTACGGCGTTCACCAAAATTAATGCCTATGTCATTTCCAATAAGCTCGATCTTTATTCCAATTTTACTTATTTTTTGGATGATCCGGTAAATGGGGATCAATTTAATCAAGGGGATAAACGAATGACCAGCGGCTTGAACATGAGCCAGTCCTGGCAGACCCCATTATTAAATCTTGAATCAACAAATACGGTTGGCTTACAACTTCAAAACGATAATATATTTAATGGTCTGCATAACACTGTTGCAAGACGACGGCTATCTACTACACGACAAGATCACGTTGTTGAAAGCAGTGCCGGACTCTATTTTGAAAACGCGACACGATGGACTAATAAATTCCGTACTTTAGCCGGGATACGTCATGACTTTTACCGTTTTGATGTCAACAGTAACAATCTAGCTAACTCGGGCAAAGGAAATGACACCATTGCCAGTCCTAAGATTGCTCTGATTTTTGGTCCTTGGGCCAAGACCGAATATTACCTTAACGCCGGCACTGGATTTCACAGTAACGATGTGCGTGGCGCTACCATAAATGTGGATCCTAAGACTGGCGATCCGGCTGATAGAGTGCCGACACTGGTTCGATCAAAAGGGTTTGAAATAGGGGTACGTTCTGAAATCATTCCGAGACTGCAAAGCACGCTATCTGTATATAGCCTCGATTTTGCTTCAGAACTACTTTTTGTTGGCGATGCCGGCACGACACAAGCAAGTCGACCCAGCCGTCGGTACGGATCCGAGTTTTCCAATTTGTACAAAGCTACTGATTGGCTAACGATGACTGCGAATGTCGCCTTTGCTCGAGCCCGTTTCCGCGACAATGATCTTGCTGGCAATCGCATACCCGGTGCCATTGAGGGCGTGGGTTCTTTAACCTTAGTTATAGACAATATCGGCCCCTATTTTGGCGCGATGCAGTTGCGCTATTTTGGTCCACGGCCACTTATTGAAGATAACAGCGTTCGATCGCAAAGCACTAAAACATTGAACGGCACGGCTGGTTATAAAATCACTCCCACAATCCGAGTTCAACTTGAAGGTTTCAATCTGACGAACCGTAAAGATTCAGCTATTGATTATTACTATGCATCGCGACTGAAGTCAGAACCAGCGGGAGCGGCCATACCCGGTATTCATTTCCATCCTATCGAGTCGCGCTCTTTGCGAGTTAGATTGTCGTCGACTTTTTAATAGAAATAACCTGATTAAAATTTTTGCCTAACCATAAAAATGGCGATGAAGATTCTAGCGTCCATGAGGAAGCTGAGACCCGCCAGATTTCGGTGATAGACAAGGAAACCAATCCCTACGCCAGCCATCGCTATCCGACCGAGATCATCAGCCACGTCGTGTGGTTGTACTTCATCTTCATGTTAACC
>JBKJQT010000338.1:0-3721 GCA_046593855.1 Candidatus Nitrotoga sp.
AGATTGGTTTGTTGAACCTGACTTACCACATCAAGCGTGTGGCATTTCTTATTCGCAAAAAATATTGGAACTTCGACAAAGTATTGTGCCTGCTGCAAGCTGAAGTGAGGGGAAAGACGTGAAACAACGTTGAAAATTAAGACAATCCGAGAAACAATCGTCTTGTCGCATGAAAATTTATCGTCACGAAATGTGACGCGCTCCATTTATCAGAAATGTTAAATTTTTAGAGGTGTCCTAGGGAGAAAAGCTGCCGGTTTGATCAATCCGAATTGCTGGGTCCATCGCTCCAATATCAAGCTTGGTTTGAATCCGGTAAGCGACTTGATCTGGGGTATTTTGTAGCAGTCCACCAACGAATCGGATGCCCTCGATCAGGCCGATAGTTGCAATTACCTTGAACTCTGCCTCTCCATATGCTGGTACTTCAGGTAACACATTGGTTGCACCTGCTACGACCTCGTAATCATTCAAAAATACTTTGTAGCTCATGCCACGCAGGCTTAGTTTGGTTGCATTGGGATTCACTACGCGCATGCCGATCTCAAATTGTGGAGTGAGGCTCTGAGATGTCAGTGGCTTAAAAGAAGTTACGCCTACTGACGGTGTCTCAAAGTTTGGGCGTAATGACGTGCAGCCTGCGCTCAAACAAACCCAGAGACAGAAGAGGATCACGAATGGTACCGAATTCTTGCTGGGGGGACGTGTCAGCATTTTTGTGTAAAGTTGTTTCATATTATTCATCATAAAAATAGGTAGGTTAACTGTACAAACTAAAGTAGCTTCGATCACTGTAAATCAAACAATATCATTAATTACCCTCAAATTCTTGATAGAGTGTGTATTTTATTGCTTTCTATATGGGTGGTTGGAACCTGTTGGGCTTGTACTGAACCAGGGTTTGTGTTGTGCCAAATGTTTTGGCACATTAAGATTATCAGTGCCTGATCAGTTTTGTGCATAGCCTTATAACTTGGGGAGATTGTCAATGAATAAGAGGTGATCGCTGCTGACAGTGGCTGTGCGCATAGCTGAGACTGCTGCGCATCTGATTGGCCATGTTTCCGCCCGTGTGCTGTTGCGCCAACAAGTTTTGTTATCATTTACAATCGGTGTGCGTGGGAATCTGGATTGCCATTATGTCTACTTAACGCCTGGTTGACGTAGGCACAGGTCAAACTGAATATGGTCTAGAGGTATATTAAAAGAATAAATCTCACCTACAGGCTGCTAACATGTGTGCCATGAGCACACCAAATCCAACAAAATCACAACAATGGCTGCTGTATTGTCGCCCCGGCTTTGAACGAGATTGCTTACAGGAAACACAGGCATCGCCACGCGAAGCCAGTGCCAACAGCGGCTTTCTCATCCTTCAGAGCAAACGGCTCCTGCATTATGATCAACTTACCTTTACCCGTCAGTTGATCACCTTGCTAGCCGAAGTGAGTGAGCTGCCCGATCGCGACCGCCTCACACCTTTGCTTGCAGCCATACCCGATACACCCGCTCAATTCAGTGCACTGTGGCTGGAAACGCCTGACACCAACGATGGCAAAACCCTGTCCGGTTTTATCAAGCGCTTTCAACCCTTGCTGGAAGAAAAACTGCGCGCCAGTGGACGCATGACTGAAGCTCCCAATCTGCCTCGTTTGCATATCTTTTTCCCGGATAAGAATCGGGCACTGATCGGTACAAGTGAACCGCGCAACAGCTGCGCCGCAGCTATGGGCATCCTGCGCATGAAGATGCCTTATGGGGCGCCCAGTCGTTCTGTACTTAAGCTGGCCGAAGCTTTTGAGGTGTTTTTATCGGAAGACGAAAAAACACAATGGATAAGGCCGGGTATGCGCGCAGTAGATCTGGGTGCAGCGCCCGGTGGTTGGACTTGGCACCTTGTCAGTTTGGGCATGCAGGTAGAGGCAGTTGATAACGGGCCGCTTAAAGGCGTAGTGGTCGATCATCCTTCGGTTAAACACCTGCGTCTGGATGGCTTCCGCTATCGCCCCAAACACGCGGTAGATTGGCTGGTATGCGACATGATAGAGCAACCGGGGCGGGTGGCCGCACTGGTCGCTGATTGGATTGCTAGCGGCTCAACCAGCCGTGCCTTCTTCAATCTTAAGCTGCCGATGAAAAAACGCGTGGAAGCCTTGAGCGAAGCGCTCGCCAGCATCCGCGAGGTAATGGATAAAAAAGGCTTCAAGTATCGCTTGAAAGCGAAGCAGTTATACCATGACCGTGAAGAAGTGACTGTGTTTCTGGCTAGGATTAAACGTTAAAAAAGGATTTAACAAAGTTTTGCTTCTAGGAGAGCACTAAAAACGATGCTAAGTTCAATCTTATTTTGCCAAGCCAGCAATAAACTTTGACAGAGACTGGATTTCAGCATCATTTGCGCCCAAGCCTTTTGCCGGCATTTCTCCAAATTCCCAACCAAACGAACCGCCCTTGGTAATACTTGTAGCGATTTTATTTGCTGCGTCTTTATCATCTTTGTATTTTTCGGAAATTTCTATAAAAGACGGAGCAACGCTACTTTTATCAATGGCGTGACATGTACCACATTTAGCCTTGCCTTCTACAGGCATTTCTATTGCCAGTGTGTGGCCTGAAGTCATTAAGGCTGCAGTCATAGCCATGTTTACGATAATAGAATTCATTTTTTCTCCATTTAAAAAAGTATAGTTGAAATCACATACTGAGCATTTTATACAAATCTGTCTTAGCACCTATACTTTCACCGAGAAATCATCTGAAGGGAATTAATTACCGATGGTTGGGAAGTCAGGATTTCTCCTGGCAGCCAGTCGGCCATTCATTTTTATGTCCCCGGCAGAGCGCCATGCTGGCCTCGGCAGGGCATTATTGGAGAAGCAGGCCATCGTCTACGAGGCGGCAAAGAACAGTTGTCCTGAACGTTGGAGTGGGGCCATACGAAATTGGCAGCCGGTTCTCGTTGTGCGCCTGAATCCGGATCAGCACATCGCCGAAAAAGGCAAAAAAATAGAAGCAGTATTAGAGCTCAAAATGGCAGCATAATTGCAAACGGTCAGGCGACAACTAGGTTAACAATTAACGTTTGCAGGTGCACCTCACCGGTGAAGTGCTGCCAGTATGGGTTCTCCACCCAGGTGTTGACCACGGCTTCCTCCGAATCATCAAAGTTGTACTGCAGGTACAGCAGGCCGGCAATCAAACGGGGCGGCGAGGCGGGTCGACCGCGACCGGAGGTAATCGAGCTGGCAAGGGTATGCTCAATCTCGCTCCAGTCAATCAACGATGACAGGCGCACCAGCGGTGGAGCAGGATGATCAGCTCATCCAGGCGCTGGCGAAACAGCTCGCCGTTACCAGGCACTACCGGTTTGGGTTCCATCGAAATACCTCGTTGAAATTTGCAAGAATACTGTATGGTTTATAGCTTCAGGCTGCAATCTGGAGGATGTAATAATCAGATAATCTTAAATTAAATAAACAAGTTGAGATTTGTTCAGGGCGGACTAAATAGCACAGTGGAGCCGGGAGGGGTTGTCGGTTAAACTGATGCCTTGTTAATATAGACATATGCGGCTGACGATATAAATGGAATTGTTCAGTACAGTACGTTAGATTTTTGGTGACAAAAACTCTTAAGATTAAATAAGGCTGTGTTCGTAAATCATGTTGGTAGCTCATCTGGTGAGCCACTCTGACGTGCATACTGTGTGTCACGGTGCATG
>JBKJQT010000092.1:0-7077 GCA_046593855.1 Candidatus Nitrotoga sp.
AAAGAAATTTACACATGACATCGGATTTTTGCCGCCTGCGGTACATATACGCGACAATCTTGACCTGCGCCCGAATACTTACCGCATTACCCTGAAGGGGGTGGAAATTGGCACGGGCGACGCCTTTCCCAATATGCATCTGGCGATTAATCCCGGCAGCGTCAGCGGTGTGTTACCCGGTACTCAGACGCATGACCCGGCATTTGGCCTGCCCGCTATCTGGATAGAAACAGCAATGCGCGAACAGGCACAGTCTATGGGCTATACGGTGGTTGATGCCAGCACGGTTATCGCCACCCATCTAAGCCATCTCATCCATACCCACTCCGCTGAACTACTAGGTAGACAGGAATTACAGCAATTGTTCGATCATTTAAACAAGCTGTCACCCAAGTTGACCGAAGATCTTATTCCTAAATTGCTGCCGCTTTCTACAGTGCAGAAGGTGATGCAGAACTTGCTCGACGAAGGTATGCATATCCGTGACATGCGCACTATATTGGAAACATTGGCTGAATGTGCCGCTCAGACACAGGACGCACACCATCTTACCGCCTTAGTGCGTGTCGCGCTGGGCCCGGCCATCGTGCAGCAGTTCTACCCTGCGGCGCAAGAATTGCAGGTCATCGGCATGGACAAAGAGCTGGAATATATCTTGATGCAAGCCATGCAGACAGGCGGCAGTAACTTGGCTATCGAACCGGGATTGGCCGATACGCTTCTGCGTGAAGCGCGAACTGCTGCACAGCTGCAAGAACAATTAGGGCTACCCACGGTGCTCTTGGTACCGGGACAGTTACGCGATCTGCTAGCACGTTTTCTAAAACGTGCTTTACCGCAACTGAAAGTTATTTCGCATGACGAAGTGCCCGGCTTCAAAGCAGTGCGGGTAACTTCAATGGTAGGAGGAAGAGCATGAACATGAAAAAATTTGTGGCGGCAACTTCGCGCGAAGCATTACGGCTGATACGCATTGAAATGGGCGCTGATGCGGTTATCCTATCCAACCGTAAGGTGGACGGTGGGGTCGAAATTATGGCGCTGGCCAGCGCGGAATTTGCCCAGGTTACACAAGAAACCAGGCAACCGACGCCCGTGTCAGTCCAGGCAGCGTTAGTTAAGCAAGAGCGCGCACCTGTCCCAGTTATGACGGAGCCTGCAATATCAACCATATCAACAATGCAACTGGAACAGCAAGGCATTCTCAGTGAGATCAAGTTCATGCGTAATATGATGCAGGAACAGATGGACTGTTTATCATGGTCAGACAGGCAGCAGCGCGACCCTCTACGCACTCGTATGTTGCGCGATCTGCTGAATGCCGGATTTAGCCCGGCCCTGTCGCGCCAAATGATAGACAAAATGCCTGCCAAGGCCAATATGGAATGGGTGCGCCAGGTGCTGGGAAACAACTTACGTATCGCCACGAAGCAAGAAGATTTAATCGTACGCGGCGGCGTGGTTGCATTGATAGGCCCCACCGGTGTTGGAAAAACCACCACCACGGCTAAGCTGGCGGCACGTGCGGTGGTCCGTTATGGTGCAGACAAGGTGGCATTACTCACCACTGACAGCTACCGAATTGGTGCGCATGAACAATTACGCATTTATGGCAAAATACTTGGAGTGACAGTACATACAGTGCGCGATACCGAAGATTTACGTCTCACCTTGTCCGGCCTGAAACAAAAACATTTGGTGCTGATTGATACCATCGGTATGGGGCAGCGCGATAGTCGCATGGCAGCACAAGCCGAGATGTTCAAAGCTACTGGTGTGCAACGTCTGTTGTTGCTTAATGCCACCAGCAGCGGCGACACGCTAAATGATGTGGTGTGCATGTATAACGGTGCAGGGGTCATTGGTTGCATCCCCACGAAACTGGACGAAGCAGTTACCTTCGGTACGGTGCTGGATGTAGCAATGCGCCACAAATTGACATTGCACTACATCGCCAATGGACAACGCGTGCCAGAAGACTTGCACGAAGTAAACATGGAATATTTATTGCATCGTGCCTTCAAACAATCTGCTAAAGCAGCTCCATTCGCTTTGCATGAACTGGAGTTCCCTGCGCTGATGGCCGGGGTGGGTGCGGCACCAGTAATGCGGAGGGAATATGCAACTTGAACACGTAACTGATCAAGCAGAGGGATTGCGCCGTCTATTGGTACGTGCTTCCACACGTGTGATCACGGTGGCCGCTGCCCGTACTGGCTTCGGGGCGACCAGTGTAGTAGTGAATCTGGCTACGGCCTTGGCGCAAGCCGGCAAAGAGGTGCTTATACTGGATGAGAGCCCGTCACATGACAATGTAAGTAATATGCTTGCGCTTAAGTCACATCACGACTTGTTGCACGCTGTACAACGCGGAAAGACGATGCGCGATATCATGCTGCGTGATGGCCTACAGAATATACGCATCCTACCTGTAGCCCGTGCCATTCAAGCGTTGCCCACATTGTGTACGCAAGAACGTGAGCACTTGCTGGAAAGTTTGGCGGAAGCGTCCTGTGATGTTGATGTTGTACTGGTGGATGCAACAACATATAGGGAGCCGGATATTACTGGCAGTCTGGCACCCAATCAGCCGCTACTGCTAGTACTTAACTCCACTCCCTCTGCCATCACTGAAAGTTATGCCTTGATCAAGCGCATGGCCATGCAGGATGGGCGCCAGAACTTTGGGATTATTGTTAACAAGGCATGTAATGAGCAAGCGGCACGTCTTATATTTGGTAACGTGGCACAGGTGGCACGCCAACATTTGCAGGTATGCGTGGAATATCTAGGTTATATTCCGTTTGATGACAAGCTCAAACGTGCGACACAGTTATGCCGCCCCGTTCTTGATGTATTTCCAACTGCACGGTCTGCGCTGGCATTTGGCGAACTGGGACGCAACCTGATGTTGCTGCCCGCTGCAGAGAGGGAGGAGGCAGGAAGTCTGCCCAGTATTATGCAGCGCTTGATTCGGCAAGTAGGTACGGAATTAAGGCACACGCAAATATATTAAAAATACATTAAAAATATCTCTATACATCATTCAAGCTTTGATATGACATCGCTTAAAAATATTTAAAAACTAAATATATGACGCTAAAATATTAGATTTCGTCATGTTTTACTTAACCTAGTCATTTCCGCAAAGACAGGAGCTGGTAAACTTCAAGAAAGCATTTTTGATTTTCGTTTCACCCAAGCCACCCTCTGTTGAGCTTATTGAAACGAAAATGATGGTTGCTACAATTACACCTTCCATAATCAATGTAAATCTCAATAACAAATATTATGTACACAGCAAGCGGAATAAGCGACAAGGAACAGTGCATCAAAGAATATGCGCCGCTAGTAAAGCGTATTGCACATCATTTAATGGTGCGATTGCCCAGCAGCATAGTAGTAGATGACCTTATACAGGCTGGCATGATGGGCCTTTTGGAGGCAGCTGGGCGCTATGATGAGTTGCGCGGCGCGCAGTTTGAAACTTATGCCTCGCAACGCATCCGCGGTTCGATGCTGGATGAACTGCGCCAAGCCGATTGGATGCCGCGCAGCTTGCGCCGTGATATGCGCCGAATTGAAGCGGCAATCAGCAAGCTACAGCAACGCCTGGGCAAACCACCAAGCGAAACGGAACTTGCTCAGGAGTTGGGCATGCCGCTGACCGAGTATCAGCATATGTTATTCACGTCGCGTGGCGCGCAATTAGTTTATTACGAGGATTTTCACAGCGAAGGTGAAGATGATTTCTTTGAGCGGTATGATTTTGATGGCGATGCCAATCCACTCGAATTATTGCAAGATGAACGTTTCCGCGGTGCATTGATTAAGGCCATCGGAAATTTGCCGGAACGTGAGCGCCTATTGATGGGCATGCATTATGAGCAGGATATGAACTTGCGTGAAATCGGTGAGGTGATGGGCGTAAGCGAATCGCGGGTGTGCCAGTTGCACAGCCAAGCGGTAGCGCGTTTGCGCAGTTCGTTGAAAGGGCATTAATGGACAAGCTTAGCTTAGCCGGGCTTTTGCTTGGCTTGGGCGGTATCTTAGGCGGGCAATTACTTGAAGGCGGTGAGCTATCCATTCTTTTTCAGGGCGCGGCTTTTCTTATCGTGTTCGGCGGTACTCTGGGCGCCGTGATGCTACAGAGTCCACTAAATGTTTTTTTAGCTGGGATCAAAATGGGTCGTTGGGTATTCGTTACACCCAAGTTATCCCCGCAGAAATTGATCTATCAAATTACCTCTTGGAGCAAGCAGGCACACAAGGACGGCATACTTATTCTGGAACCACACATTGCCAGGAACAGCGATTTATTTGTAAGAAAAGGACTTCAACTGCTAGTGGATGGCAATAGTGCAGAAAAAATTCGAGAAGTACTGGAGGTCGAAAATCATACATATGAACAATTGCGCTTCCAGTCTGCGCGTATATGGGAATCAGCAGCGGGTTATGCGCCGACTATCGGCATTCTAGGCGCTGTGCTTGGATTGATACACGTCATGCAGAGTCTTAGCGAACCGTCAAAACTGGGTGCAGGTATTGCGGTTGCGTTTATTTCTACCATATACGGTGTGGGACTTGCGAATCTGGTTTTTTTGCCTATGGCCAATAAATTGAAAATGTTAATCCTGCAACAGGTTGTAATGCGTGAAATATTGGTAGATGGACTGACAGCCATCGCCAGTGGTGAAAGTTCACGTTACATCGAAAGTAAGTTGCAGGGATTTATTCCTTAAGCCATGGCACGCCGGGTAAGATATAAAGAACAAGACAACCATGATCGCTGGCTAATCTCATACGCCGATTTCATCACACTGTTATTTGCCTTCTTTGTGGTGATGTATGCAATTTCTTCAGTTAATGAGAGTAAGTATCAAATGTTCAGTGCCTCATTGACTTCCGCATTTGGTAATCAGATAGTCAAACCCGAAGCCATTGTTCCAACCAGCGAGGAAGACTTATTGCTGAAATCATTGGTGGACAGGAGGAACGCCAAGTTAGCCGAACAACAGCAGGAAGCCATGCAGGATATCGCCAAAAAAATCAATCAAGTTATGAGCGCTTTGATAAAAAATGGCCAAGTCAGTGTAATGCAGACTAATCGCGGTGTAGCGGTAGAAATCAATGCTAGCGCACTATTCAATCAAGGGGATGCGGTATTGCAAGGCGGTGCAATCAATACTATGGCCGAAGTGGCTGAGGTACTGAAGCAAGTTGATCTAGCCATTGAGGTCGAGGGACATACCGATAACATCCCCATTAACACTCAGCAATTTCCATCCAATTGGGAATTGTCTTCGGCACGGGCCAGTAGCGTAGTGCGCTTATTTATCGGACATGGGTTAGCACCACGATACCTGAAAGCGATAGGCTCCGCCGCCAACTATCCAGTCACATCCAATGATACGGCAGAAGGACGCACGCGAAATCGCCGAATTACAGTGACAATATTATCACCCTCACTTGAGCGAACAGCCCCCGCGCCTAAAGACTCAGCCTTCAAATAGTATTTTCGTCTCTCTCGCGAAGGCCGAAATTTAGATTTTTTTAATCAACTATTAAAGAAAAAATGCGAATCATGCGAGTTTGTTTACCATCCTCATGTCAAGGGTTGAATCCTACTCAATAACACAACTTTTTTAACAGTCATTCTTCCGATCAAAGACCCGCTCTATATAAATTAGATGACCGTCTGACTTAAAGTCATACCACCTAACACTTCTTAATCAGAATACTTTCCAGGCTTTTTCCCGATGCACAAATCCCGTTTGCGGCAACCCGGTCAATCTCAGCCTGGAGGAAGCGTCCGGGAGTTAGACGGTTAATATTATTAAGTATTTGATAATTTTGTGTATTCTAGGCCTCTAAAATTCATGCGTCTCTAATTGATTGAGAGTCATTAATTTATTGGTGGAAGTGGATAATTCCTAAAAATTGCTAGGAATAAATCGAGCATAGTTTGCCGATATATTCTTGATCTACCTTCAATACTAAGTTCAGGTAACATTGAGACTACAAAACAATGAAACCATTCACCTGGTCTCCAATTACTTATGAATTCCTCAGAATTTCAGAAAAAAGCGTTCTTACTCCTGTTAACTATTGTTTCCATTGCATTCGGCTGGATTGTATGGCCATTTTTCGGAGCGGTTTTTTGGGGTACCGTCCTTGCCATATTATTTACACCACTCTATCGTCGTTTGCTCGTTGTAACGCGCGGCAGCCAGAATCTGGCTGCGCTCGCCACTCTGGTGCTTTGTTTGGTTATCGTAATTCTCCCGCTAACCTTTATTACCGCTTCACTCATGCAAGAGGGGGTCAGCCTTTACCAAAAACTTCAATCGGGAGAATTACATTTCGGCACTTATTTTCAGCAAATCATTAACGCCTTACCGCGATGGGTGGTCGATCTACTGGATCGTTTTGGATTCGGAAACATCTCCGCGTTGCAAGACAAGACATCTACCGGCGTGATGGAAGGCAGCAAATTCATTGCGACGCAGGCTTTCACTATCGGTCAAATTACTTTTGAGTTCATTATCAGCTTTGGAATCATGCTGTATTTGCTGTTCTTTCTGTTACGTGAAGGTTCTGGGTTGTCCGGTCGGATCAAGCAAGCAATTCCGTTAAGTATGGAGCACAAGCGTCACTTGCTCAGCAAGTTCATCACGGTCATTCGTGCGACAGTAAAAGGCAACATCGCTGTGGCCGCGATGCAAGGTGGGTTAGGTGGTTTAATCTTTTGGATTCTTGGTATTCAAGGGCCGCTATTATGGGGCGTCCTGATGGCATTCCTTTCGCTTTTGCCAATGGGCGCCGCAATTATATGGGCACCGGTCGCAATTTATTTTCTCTTCACCGGTGAAACCTGGAGTGGCGTTATCTTATTCACATTCGGTGTGCTTGTGATCGGACTGATTGATAATATTCTTCGACCTGTACTCGTTGGTAAGGACACACAAATGCCAGACTACGTAGTACTTATTTCAACGCTTGGCGGCATGGCACTTTTTGGCCTCAACGGTTTTATCATCGGTCCGGTGATTGCGGCAATGTTCATTGCTGTATGGG
>JBKJQT010000093.1:0-5550 GCA_046593855.1 Candidatus Nitrotoga sp.
AGCTGGCACTACTACTGAATATTATTGGGGCATTTTTCCTTTTGGAGATTCGGCCTCTAGTGCTAATGCCAACTGTAATGCTTGCGGAAGCAAGTGGGACAATAAGACAACCTCGCCGGTTGGCAGTTTCAAGCCAAACGGTTTTGGCCTATACGACATGTCTGGTAATGTTTGGCAATGGACGGACAGCTGCTGGGAGGGGGACTGTAAGAAGCGAGTGCTTCGTGGCGGCTCTTGGAATGACACCACGACAAACATTCGCATAGCTACCCGTTTCAAGGATGATATAACTGAACGTTACCATATCAGCGGATTTAGACTTGCCATGACGTTGAAATAAAAGAACTATGGGTTAACGTTGAGTTCTAGTTTTATTTCATCACACAGATGAAAGTGTTATGAAAAGACGATTGTTGAATGAGAATAGTATGGGGAACTAGAATAGATTTGAGTCTGGACCTTATTATAAATCTTATGCACTAATGAAAAAAACCACATTAAAATAGTTCAAGAGTGCTTTAAGAGTCTGCCCATTTTTTATTTTTTAACGGAGATTTCATGAAATCAACTTATTTTTTGTTCTTGTTACTTTTGACCGTATCATCTACTAACGTTTATGCGGCGGCAGGCTCTATACTGAGTGTGGTCTGTAAAGGTGATGACGTGGGTGCCGAAGTTTTGCTTAATGGAAAATTCAAGGGCGAATGTCCACTAGATATAAAGGTGCCTATTGGCAAGGTGAAGTTGAAGGTGCACAAGAAAGTTGATGCCTTTAGTGATCGCATATTTGAGCAAGAAATCTATGTGGGCTATGCTGTGGTAAAGAGGGTCGAAGTTCTATTGGGTGCACCGAAACTTAACGCCGAAGGCAAACGGGCCAAACCTGAGCGATTGAAAACTGCTAAGACTGAGGGAAAGAAAGTAGAAGAAAAGCTTAAGGCATGCACTGTCTGCCCTGAAATGGTGCCGATTCCCGGCGCAGATTTTGAGATTGGGAAATATGCTGTCACATTCGATGAATGGGATGCGTGCCTGGAAGAAGGTGGTTGTAATGGTTATAAACCATTAGACGAAGAATGGGGACGTGGTAAGCAACCTGTAGTTAGCGTGAACTGGAATGATGTTCAGAGCTATATTGAATGGCTATCGCACAAGACTGGTAAAACCTACCGTTTGCCGAGCGAACATGAATGGGAAATTGCCACGCGCGCAGGCACTTCCACTCAGTATTACTGGGGAGATGATCTCGGGTCTCAGAATGCCAATTGCCATGGTTGTGATAGCAAGAGCAAATTTGAGAAAAAAAAATCTGTTCCAATGCCAGTGGGCAGTTTCAAGCCAAATCCGTATGGTTTGTATGACATGATGGGTAACGTCTGGCAATGGACGGACGGTTGCCGGGAAGGCGATTGTGCAAAGCTGGTTCTTCGAGGCGGATCTTTTGAATATGGTCCAGAGTATCTAAATGTAAGTTACCGCGAAGGAATTGAAGCTACGGAACGCATTAATAACCTTGGATTTCGCGTTGCGAGGACACTGCCGTAAATGAGCATCTTATAGAGCTGGCCATCCAATAGATTAATTGAATATTTGGATTCCGTGGCAGGAATGACCAGTTGCGCTATTTGGTGGCTGAATTTATAGCATTTTTGGCTTTCTGTAATGGCAAGCAACAAATTAGAGTAAGTAAATTCAGCGACTATAGTTTATCAATGATCTTACGATTCGCAGCCTCGGGGCTCATCCCCAGGGCTCAAGATAATCCCATGTGCGAAACGCACTCATAACACGGTGAAACGCCCGCATAGTTCATCGTTGGTGTCGTCTGGCAAGTGACAGTGCACTCAGCTTGCGGCGCCAATGCCACGGCCATGCCTTGATTGTTATCAGCTCATTGCCGGACTTGCGACGCAGCTTGGTCGGCATATGCCACGCCCCGACCAGGTTTCAGGCGCCAGCGGCACAGTCCCCGGAGCCCATAGTTGGATCAGAGCGAATGCTGTCCGCGCAGAGTATCCCCAATGTAGTGATATCATCCCGACAAGTGTTCTCCTCACGACAACCGGCATCTGACAGCGCCACCGCCAGACCCTTCGAGCATTGCTTGGCCATTTTGCGTTCTTCATCAACCTCACAGCTTTGCACGACAACACGGTATTACTGCTCACACCAAAGATGAAATCAATATTTCAATTGGTCACAATCAATCCCATTAAATCGAGGCTGGAAAAGTGACTATCCCCGTGCGGCGGCCAAGGCTGCCGCAATAAACCCAATAAGTGTTTCATGATCATGGCGTTATAGTCGGCAGCGGGAGGAAATCGGAGTTGTTCTGGGGTAGAATCGGCAGCAGAGCGAGTACAAGCAGTCATTTTTTACGAAATTGTTTTAATGAAAAACGTACCATATAAAATGGTCACTTTGATATTTACTTCTTTTATACAAAATTCAGGTTAGCACCCGTAAGTGTAAGGAAATCAGTATTCATGGATCTACCAATTTATAATTTTGTTTCACTGTCAATTGGTTTACTAGTCGGCGCAGGGTTTGTTTGGGTGATTCTGCGTGCCCGCATTGCTGCGACTGAATTGCGAGCAAAAACTGAAAATCAGGTTGAAATTGCTAGGTTCAATGAGCGTCTGATCGCCTCACAGGAAGAGGCAAAGCGTTTCGCTACTCAGCTTTCTGATCTGCAAAAGCAAGCCATGCTCTGGCGCGATCAGCTTGATGTAGCGGGAGATGAGCGTGCACAATTGGCCGAACGAGCGGATCGTGTTCCTAAACTTGTGGCTAATCTTGAAGTGGCAAATCAAGAAATAAGCACACTTAAGCAATCCATGGCGGATATTCGTGAAAAAGTGGGTATGGTTAACTCAACCATTAAATCACAAGCTGAGCATGTTGTGCAACTTCAGCAGGAACGCGTCACTCTGATAGAGCGAAGTGATTTACTGACTCGAGATGTCAATATTTTGAATATGCAGGTATCTGAGCTCACTACGGCCTTGAAAGCTGAGCGCAAGCAGTCACAAGAAAAATTGCAATTGTTGATTGATGCTCGCGAGCAGCTTTCGAATCAGTTCAAGTCTCTGGCCAGTGAAATTCTGGAAGATAAAAGTAAGCGCTTTACTGAACAAAATCAAACGAATATTGGCGCGCTGCTTGGGCCATTGAAAACACAAATTCATGAATTTAAAGCCAAGGTAGAAGATATTCACCTTAAAGACACAGAGCAACAAGCAACCTTAAAGTCCGAGCTAAATCAGTTGAAAGATTTAAATCGGCAGATTACTGAGGAGGCTCATGGTCTGGCAACGGCACTTAAAGGCCAATCCAAGATGCAGGGAAATTGGGGGGAAATGGTATTGGAAAATATCCTGGATCGTTCAGGGTTGAGATCCGGTAAAGAGTATCGTCGCGAAGTCAGCTTTAATACCGAGACTGGCAGAAGCCGGCCAGACGTAATTGTTTATCTTCCGCAAGAAAAACATCTAATCATCGATTCCAAGGTTTCCCTCAATGCTTATACCCGGTATGTTAATGCAGAAGGAGAAATTGAGCGGCAATTAGCGCTGAAAGAACACGTTGCAGCTATTTCCAGCCGAATTAAGGAGCTGTCAGATCGCAACTATTTTGAGTTGCCCGGCCTAAACTCTCCTGAGATGGTCTTTATGTTTATTCCCATTGAATCTGCTTTTGTGGAAGCGCTGCGCGCAGACGAGACGTTATTCCAAAAAGCGATTGAACAGAATGTACTGGTTGCAACACCGACTACTTTGCTTACCAGCCTCAATATTGTGCGCCAACTCTGGAGATTTGAAGAACAAAACGCACATACCGCGGAGCTTGCGGAACGTGCTGCCAAGGTCTACAAAAAGCTTAGTACCTTCCTGAGTTCTATGGAAGGAGTCGGCAAGCAACTCGACAAGGCCAAGGAATCATTTAATACGGCTATGATGCAACTTTATTCAGGGAAAGATAATCTGATCAAGCAAGCCAATGATTTCAAAAAACTTGGCGTTGCAGTGCAAGCGACATTCCCTGAGCATCTGCTGGCCAAGGCAGAGCTTGAATTAGAGCACCTGCCTGAATTACCTGTACAAGAGAATATACCATTGGAATAAGTACGATTTGTTGGAAAAAATTACTGAATTTGGTTTGAAAGAGTCGGCATCTAATTTATTGCCAGTCGGAAGCATACTAGTGCCAGCGAGCATGTCTCTCGAAAATGTTGTTATTAACGTTATACTGGTTGCCATCAATAAAGCGTTAAAGGCAATTATTGTCGAATCCCCTGATATTGACAGAAATCACATACAGCAATTTTTGCTCTCAAAAGCCAGTAATCTTGAGTTGAGTGGGAAAAAATGGATGTAAAATGGGTATGCGACAGAAGTTCTGGCTGATATTAAGATCTCGCTTCTGCCCCTTGCAGAACAAAGGCGCATCGCTTTAATCCTCGACAAAGCCGATACTTTTTCATAAAGGGGAAATACGACGATGTTTAGTCGTGCCCAAGCAGTAGGATTATTTGTGTGGTTCAGGCAGTGTGTTTATTCGACCAGACCCACTTGTGATTGAAGCAATTTATCTGGCCACGGTATTATCCGGCGATTTAGGTAAAGCAGCTTTTGATAAGATGTTTAAAGTGCTCTGATATTAAACTCAAACGAGTTTAGAGTTGTAAATTTTTTTGTGCCCATTCCTCCAATTGTCGTTCAGAACGGTTATACGAAAATTCATAATAAGATGATTTCCATTAAGGAAAATCTTGCAAACGGGCCGGTTCAATCAAATTTTCTTTTCAGAAATCTTGCCGCGTTCGTCTATGCAGAATCTTAGGCAGCCTGAGGAATGAGGATAAATAAAATATGAGTGCACCGACCGCTATTAGTCAGACGGGTCTGACTAAAATTTATATTGAGAATTTTAAAGGCATCAGTTCTGAAGTTCAGATTGACCTAAAGCCGATCACTCTGCTTTTCGGTGCAAACAGTGTTGGTAAAAGCACTATCATGCAAGCGTTGCAGTATGTGCGTGAAGTACTGGAGCGCAATAATGCCAACCCTGATCGCACTCTGCAGGGTGGAAATTTTGTTGATATGGGAGGATTTCGCAATCTTGTTCATCTGCGTGATACGTCTCGCCATATCGCCATTCAGATCGAGCTGTCTTTAGGTGGCAAGGGCCTGCCAGATTTGGTGCCGGAAGCCTTTGACGATTGGCAAACAGATGATTCCAAGGTATGGGCTTTCTACAACCTGTTGCATGAAACACGAAATCGCGTTGAATCGGTCAGCGTAAAGTTGGTGAATGCTTGGAGTCATCTACGCGATAAAGCTGTGGTAGTCGGCTATCAAGTGGGTGCCAATGGCGAATGGCTGGCCGAAATAAATGCTACAGATGATGGTCGGGATGTCAGTATCAGTATTAATGAGATCAACCCCATTTTTATGCGCCAATTCACGCAGGAAGATCTAGGCAATAATCTAGAAGATTTCTTGCGATTGGATGCGTATTCAATCGCATCCAGTGATTCGGTAGTTCCCC
>JBKJQT010000130.1:0-2859 GCA_046593855.1 Candidatus Nitrotoga sp.
TGAGGAACAATCATTTTTCCACGGTAGGTATAGGCCACCCAACCCCGCTCCGTGTTAAGCAAATCATTCCAATCCACTGCATCCACCGAATAGCCCAGCACGCGGTCGCGCCACTGCGGATGCGACACCATCCCGGCCTTGAGTTTGGGCATGATTCGTTTGACCTCTGCATTGGCTGGAACTTTTTCAAACCTAAGCTGGCTGCCCGCTGCGCGTACTACCGGCAAAACGCTCAAGCGCAGGGCTTCGTAGCTCAAGCAGGTGTATATCGCATCGCCCGTAACGGCAGAACTGGAATCGCAATCCAGTTTATGCAGCATATTATCCAGCAGACAGCTTGACTCCATTTCTTCCTCACGCAGCCCTTTCTTGGTCAAATTGTTGATGCGGCTGTACCACTGTTCCGGGCTTGCCTTTTCAGCACCGTGGACTTTAAGCCAAGCAGCCAGAGCACAATGCAGCCTCCGCACACCCAGCAGACTGACGCCATCCTTCGGCAAGAATGGCTCCGGCGGATTACGCACGGCGCGCTGTTCGCTAAATTCCCGCAGATGTTGCTCTACGTTGACCAACCACCGACGCGCAGTATCGCCCTCGACGTTCCTCAGCAACTGGTTCACACGCACATGCGCAATGCACCCATGCTTGCCCGCCAGCAAGTCAGCCAAAGTGCATCCTGTCAGCGCGGGCACTGCTCCCAACACGTCCACAATATCCACGAAAGCCTGCGGCTGCATCGCGCTGGCAGGCGTGATTGATGCGAACGGGTTGATCTGCACCATCTGGGTGTGCTCCCATAAACGCCGAGCGGAAATTCCCAGCGCGCAGCCTTTAAAGTTCCAGCCAGCATATTTATCGAGCAGTGTCATGGGAAAGATAAGGTGGCGTAGGCAATAATTGAGCAGTGTACCTCTCACCCCTCATCACCCGCGCTGCCATCGTAGAAAACCTCGCCGGTCATCCTTGAAATCACGATAAGACGGCTGCTCCGCAGAATGTGCAGTGCATCATCCCAGGCAGCAGACACATACCAGCATGGCTCGTCGGGAATGTTGGCGTAGAACCTGAAGTTTTTCGGCTTCTTGCTGTAGCAATGAAACTCTTTGCGATCAGTCTTGCAGACCTGCGTGGCAATCTCCAGCGCTTTCTGCTTTGTGATGGGAGGGAATTGCCTTATGCTTGAATGCTGTTTGTGTTTCATCAATAGATACTATTCATGGCCTGCACAGAAGCCGCACTTATGATGGCTTCCAAAATCTGCCGGATGAATAGATATGCCCGTTCGGATGCGCACGGTGATGGAATGGTGATTTGGGCGGGCATAGGAAGGATTGCAACTGAACATGGTCAGCGTAGCGACTGAAACCATTACGACGCAGTGCTGAAATTGCATCAGCCTCCGATGGAAAGACCATTGTGTCAAACACGCCACTCGTATCAGAAATGAAATGAATGCGCACATTGTTGCCTTGCTCTGGTGAGAACAATGCCCAGTTCTGCTGAAGCATTTCCACAACCTTCACCCAGTAGTCGCGGCTCTCGATAGATATTAATTCATGTGACACCATTTACCCCATCACACTTAAATGGAACTAAGGTTAGAACAAATGCCAACTTAGGAGACAAGAATAATAGGGATTTCAGAAAGCAACCCTCAGTAACAAGTTGCAATTCTATTTGCTGCCGAGTCTCCTTACCACGACAATATTCATCGCATGTTCTACAATAATGTCATGCACCTTGGCTGGTTCAAAAGCAACATCCCAACTCCACACACCAAATCCGCCGCGACTATTCACTGCTTTTACCCAAGCGTCCAGTGCGAATCGTTTAGCTTTATTTTGGTCAGAATCTTCACCCTTGATTTCAAGGATTAGATTCCTGCCATTAGCAAAACGTATCAGGAAGTCTGGAATATATCGCCTGCGACTACCATTCCAAAGATAATAAATCTGAAATCCAAGATAGTCGTTCTTGGCATAGGCCATTACTTCCGAGTGATGTTCCAGTGCCTGCGTTGTGTATTGCTCCCAAGTGCTTTCAGCGACTGCGAAATTGATATGTGATTTTGTCGTCGCCTCACAATGCTTGGTGCTATACCACGTTCGCATTCTGCCAGTTGATCCAATAGGATATTCCTCATCGAATACCGGCTCAATGAATTCGGTATTTTGCTGCTGCACTTGCGTCATTACGTGCTGCACAATCACATCCATCGAAAGTGCAATCAGAATGCGCTTACGCAGCGGTTCCTGATGAAACAACGTAGGAATTACCAGCCGATCAGTCTCAAAAAATTCTTCGACTAATCGCACCAACTGGTAAAGCAGCAATTCTCTACTTCCCGAAAATCCATGATTGATTTGTGCAAACGACCTTTGCGCCGCAACAAACAATAATCGTTGCTGCCAAAACTCATCTGGCATTTTTTCCAAGTCGATAGAAACTGCCTGCGACATATTCGCCGCGTCACCCAAGGCCGGTGCAAGATCAGCGCTGACATGAATTTGCGCAGGATCAATTTCCAGCACCGGCATCTTGCTCCAATCAACCGTGAGTTTCGGCTTCACCACCACATCAACCCGCAAAACATTCGGCCAAAAGATTTCCAGCTCGTTTCGTTCTTTGACCACTTCAATTTGTTTGCTAGGTTTAGGGGGAGGTGGTGTCTCACCGCCGCCCTCGCCATCTTGAAAGATGGAAAGTGGAACTCCGAACACATTCACATATTCAGGAATAAATAATTCACGCTCAACGCCGTCCGGGCAGACTACTTTTTCCTTATCGTATGAAACCCGGCGCAAACCGCGACCGATCACTTGCTCGCACAATAGCTGGCTGGTGAACGCTCGCAGCCCC
>JBKJQT010000296.1:0-2876 GCA_046593855.1 Candidatus Nitrotoga sp.
CTTGCTGGCTTTTACGCCCTGGCAACAAAACGTGCGCGGCATTGGGCGCATTGTTGCTTATTCGCCTGCGGAGCGCCAGCAAATCATCAGCGCACAGGTGGAAGGTCGGGTGGGGCGCTGGCTTGTTAGAGAGGGTACGCAAGTTAAAAAGGGTGCAGTGCTGGCGGAATTACTCGACAATGATCCGTTGTTGTTGCAACGCCTGGCAAGCGAACAGCAAGCCTTATTGGCCAGACAGGTCGCCATCGACAGTCGCGTCAAAACTTTTCGCGAGCAGTTGCGCATGTCCGAACAAGCACGGCCACAAGCTTTATCCGCTGCCGAGTCGCGTGTCAACATGGCCCGTGAACGCCGCAAAGCTGCCGAGCAATCGGTAGATGCCGCCAAGGCTGCCCGGCAAACCGCCTCATTGAATTTGTTGCGGCAACAGCAATTACAAAGTAATGGCTTGGCCTCGCAACGCACCCTCGAGCTATCTCAATTGGAAATGGCACAACGCGGCGCCGAGGTCGAACGGGCACTAGCGGGATTACAAGCGGCAAAGAGCGAAATCGATGCGTTGAGCGCGGACAGACAAAAACTCACCGCAGATGCCACAGGGGGGATCGAAAAAGCACGGGCCGAACTTAACAAAGCCATTGAAGATCAAAATTATGTCATCGCCGATTTATTAAAACTGGAAACTCGGCTGGCGCGCCAACAAACGCAAACGGTCATCGCACCACGCGACGGCACGGTGTTACGCTTGCTGGCCAATCCCGGCGCGGAACTGGTAAAAGCCGGTCAGGCTCTAGCTATTTTGGTTCCAGACAGCGAACAACGTGCTGTCGAACTGTGGGTGGATGGCAATGACCTTCCCTTGATTGTCACGGGCAGCCGGGCGCGCTTACAGTTTGAGGGTTATCCGGCGATACAATTTGGCGGCTGGCCGTCATTCTCGGTAGGCTCATTCGCCGGTAGGGTAGCGTTGATCGACTCCACCGACGACGGTAAAGGCAATTTCCGTATCCTGATTATAGCGGATGCTGATGATGACACTGCCTGGCCCAGTGTGCGATTCCTGCGCCAAGGTGTGCGTGTCAATGGGTGGGTGTTGCTGAGCCAGGTAACCGTGGGCTACGAATTATGGCGGATTTTTAATGGCTTTCCGAAGTTGATATTACCGGAACTTAATGTATTTGAATACTCTAATAGTGAAAATAAAAGTCATGACAGTCACGATAAAAAAGGCTTATGAAGAAGATCTTCATTTTGATGTTTGCGCTGTTGCTCAGCTGGCTGCTGGTCGGAAATGCCAACTCCTCCACCGCGCCATTGACTCTGAATGAGGTGCAGAGCTCGGCGCAGCAGGCCTTCCCGAGTTTGCTGGCCGCAAAACAGCGTCAGCGCGCCGCCGAAGGCGAATATCAGACGGCGGAAGGGGCATTTGATACGTTGTTAAAAGTGCAAAATCGCTGGTCAGTCACTGGCTTGTACCAAAACCGGAATAACGATGTCAGTATTGAACAGCCAACCAGCTTTGGAGGAACGACATTCTTCGGCGGCTGGCGGCGCGGCATTGGCGATTATCCGGTTTACGACGGCAAAAGCCTAACGGCTACAGACGGCGAAGCACGACTTGGCGTTAACATCCCGTTGTGGCGTAACCGCAAAATCGACCAGCGCCGCGCCAGCCTAAAACAGGCGGAACTAGGTCAAATGATTGCTGGTCACGAATACGATCAAATCTTGCTGGAAATCCGGCGGCTGGCTGCGCACCGTTATTGGGATTGGGTGCTGGCCGGTCAACGTTTGCAGATTGCCAAACGCCTGCTTCAAATTGCCGAACAACGCGATGCCGGGATACGCAAGAGGGTAACTGCTGGAGACATTCCTAAATTTGAGGCTTTGGACAATCAACGGGTGATTATCGAACGCCGCGAGCGCCGAGTGGTGGCCCAGCGGATGCTGGAACAAAGCGCGATCCAACTGTCTCTGTACTGGCGTGACGCCGAGGGTCGGCCACGCATGCCAGTCGCCGAACAATTGCCATCTGGATTTCCTGGTCAAGAGCTAACGGCCACTCTAGATTACTCAAAAGCCTTGCAAGCAGCGCAAGCGCAAAGACCAGAATTACGTCGTCTCGACATGCAAAGACGGCAAACACAAATTGACCTGGAACTGCAACAAAACCAACGCGCTCCCGAAGTCGATTTATCAATGATGGGCGCCAAGGATATAGGTAACGGCAAGGATATAGGTAACGGCAATGACAGTCTCAATCGCAATGAATTATATGTGGGTCTAAATTTCAGTATGCCCTTGCAGCGCCGGGTCGCCAGCGGTCGTGCTCAAGTTGCTGGCGCCAATCTGCAACGCTTGCAATCGGAGCGTGTGTTGCTGGAGGATCGTATTGCCGCCGAAGTGAAAGATATTTTTTCAGCCTTGTCCGCCTCGCGTCAGCGCCGAACACTCACTCTTCTGCAACAAACAGCCGCCCAGAAACTCGAGGAAGGCGAGCGTACCCGTTTTGAATTAGGCGACAGCACCCTGTTATTTGTCAACATACGTGAAATAGCCAACGGCGATGCGGCCTTACAGGCCGCTGAAGCCGCCAATAACTTGTTCAAAGGGTATGCTGATTATCAAGCGGCATTGGGTATGCAAGCCAAATGAACCCATTGAGCATGTCTTGAGTATGGCCTAGATTCTTAACATCGACACCATGGTAACGCAAGCGAGTTTCAAAGAGTGTTAGCGCTAAGTAGTAATGTCCCCTGACTGAACCTCGGACAGATAACGATTGGCGTATTTACGAAAGTCGAAAGCATGGTAGGTCCCATTGATGGCTGTTTTCAAGTTACCCAGCACGGTATTCACGGCACGGAATGCCGAAT
>JBKJQT010000037.1:0-8085 GCA_046593855.1 Candidatus Nitrotoga sp.
CCGAGTCGCTCGGGGATTATTGTGCCGGCCCTAATCATGTCCTGCCGACCTCCGGCACGGCACGTTTTTCTTCTCCACTGGGAGTGTATGACTTTCAGAAACGCAGCAGCTTGATTCAAGTATCCGCGCAGGGCGCAGGGATGCTGGGCAAAATTGCAGAAGTGCTGGCTCTTGGAGAGGGCTTGCATGCCCATGCGCAGTCCGCCCGGTTCAGAATCGGCTCGTGAACTTGGTGAGAGTAAGGCGCCTCACTTGCCGATATGAGAGATTGTTCACGTTCGTACTGTTCTTTCAAAATTGCACTACACCCGAATGGCACTGTTATAATTCGTCAACATGAACAAAGCCATCTTCGCCACCCCACGCGCACTTGATTTAGCTCGCGAGGTACTACACATTGAAGCCGCAGCTGTATTGGCTCTTACACAACGCATAGATGAAAGCTTTCTGCAGGCATTAAATATCATTCTAGCCTGCGAAGGCCGTGTAATTGTAAGCGGCATGGGTAAGTCTGGTCATATTGCACGCAAGATCGCCGCTACATTGTCTAGCACGGGTACGCCAGCGTATTTTGTACATCCCGCCGAAGCTAGCCACGGCGATTTAGGCATGATCACAGCTAAAGATGTGTTTATAGCGTTATCCTATTCTGGAGAAAGTCAGGAGTTACTTACTATCGTGCCAGTCATCAAGCGTCAGGGAGCACGGTTGATTAGCCTGACAGGCAATTCGCGATCCAGCTTGGCAGAGGCGGCAGACGCGCACCTCGATGCTGCGGTGGACAAGGAAGCTTGTCCGCTAGGGCTTGCTCCTACCGCCAGCACTACGGCAGCGTTAGCATTGGGTGATGCACTGGCCGTGGCGCTGTTGGATGCCAAAGGGTTCGGGGAGGAAGATTTTGCGCGTTCGCACCCTGGCGGAAGCTTGGGTCGCCGTTTGCTTACTCATGTGCGTGACATTATGCATTCCGACAAGGGGGTACCTGCTGTGCATCAAAATGCAACGCTGGCTGAGGCAGTGCTTGAAATCTCGTGTAAAGGGTTAGGGATGACCGCTATTGTAGATGATGCTCGGCAGGTGCTCGGCATCTATACTGATGGAGATTTACGACGCACGTTGGAAAAGCGTGTTGATTTCACCACCACTGCAATCAGCTCAGTCATGTCGCGCAATCCGCGTAGTATTAAGCCGGATGCACTCGCAGCCGAAGCGGTGCAGATTATGGAACAATATAATATAAGCCAGATGCTGGTGATAGATTCAAACAATAAGCTGGTAGGCGCTCTGAATATGCATGATCTGCTGCGTGCGAAAGTGATTTGATGTCGTTAAGTCGAGCACAGTCCATTCGCCTCATTGCCTTTGATGTAGATGGCATCATGACGGATGGCGGCCTATATTTAACCGACTCCGGTGAAGAATTTAAACGGTTCAATTCGCTTGACGGACAGGGCTTAAAAATGCTCAAAGCATCCGGTGTAGAACTGGCCATCATTACCGGTCGAACCTCCCGGTGTGTAGAGCTACGTGCGCACCACCTTGGCATCTCACATCTGTATCAAGGCGTTCATGACAAGCTTACGAGCATGCAAAAAATGCTTGCTCAGCTTGAGCTGCCATTGGATGTTGTCGCCTTTATGGGTGACGACGTAATAGATCTACCGGCAATGCTTCGTGTCGGGCTGGCTATCAGCGTCCCGACTGCGCCACAAATAGTGCGCGATCGCGCTCACTATATTACCGAGCGTGACGGCGGGCATGGCGCGGTACGTGAAGTGTGCGAATTGCTAATGTCGGCGCAAGGCACGCTAGATGCGCAACTCGCACCTTATTTGACATGAATTATTCAGTCGTTATTGACCGTTTGCGCGCTTGGTTCACCGGCGTACCGTTGCTATTGCTGTTGCTGGCCGTAGCTTATTGGCTGAATCTCCAAGTACAGCCACTGCGGTCCGCACCCGACAGCAGCAAGCGCCACGATCCAGATTTTATCGTTAGTAAATTTGTTGCTACTACGCTGAATAAACAGGGCAAACCGCGTTTCGTTATGGTTGCAAAAAAAATGTTGCATTACCCGGATAATGATAGTACGTACTTGGAAGCGCCTGAACTTACCAGCTTTGATTTAGACCATCCTCCCACGCATACTTCTGCAAATAATGGAATGGTGTCAGGCAAGGGCGATGAAATATTTTTACGCGACGATGTAAAAATCGTGCGTACTGCCAGTTCCACGCAAAGAGAAATGATATTCACCACTTCTTATCTGCATGTTATCCCTGACCGTGGCTTGGCCGAAACAGACCAACCTGTAACCATAATTGATGGACGTAACATTGTGCATGCAGTGGGTATGAAACTTGATAATAAAGCGCGCATAGTAAAACTACTTGCGCAAGTTAAAAGCGAATATGTGCCCGACAAAAATTAAATACGCCGCTCTGCTCTGCATGGAGCTTATCTGCCATATGCCAATCAGCCAAGCGGAACTAGCAGACCGTGACAAACCGATGCATTTGGAAGCGAATCAACTCAGTATTGACGATGCCAAACAAATTAGTGTTTTTGAAGGTAAAGTGCAGCTCACTCAGGGCACGATGATTATTAACGCCGACAAAGTTGTCGTAGTACAGGACAAGGAAGGATTCAAGCACGGTACGGCAACTGGACAACTCTCCAGCTTTCGCCAGAAGCGCGATAATATCGACGGATATGTGGAAGGGTATGGCGAGCGCATTGAATATGACACCAAAACCGCAATCATAGACTTTTTTGGTCAGGCGCGTGTGAAGCAGGATCAGGATGAAGTGCGTGGCGAACATATTACCTATAACTCTAAAACTGAGATATTTCAGGTGAACGGTACCTCCAATAAGGGGCGCGTGCGCGCTATCATCCAACCAAAAAATAAGCGCTCTTCAGTTGGCGAACCTCTGTCAATCAAGTCGACAACGATACTAACCAAGCCTAACGAACATCAATGAGCGAATTGCGCGCTGTTGCACTGAAAAAGCGCTATCGATCCCGCACTGTAGTGCATGATGTTTCCCTGTCGGTACAGAGCGGCGAGGTAGTCGGACTGCTTGGCCCTAACGGTGCTGGAAAGACCACCTGTTTTTACATGATTGTTGGGCTGGTAGCTGCGGATGGAGGCGATATTTTCATCAATGGACAGAACATTACTCATCTCCCCATTCATCGCCGCGCGCGTTTGGGGTTGGGTTATCTGCCACAGGAAGCGTCTATATTTCGCCGCCTAACGGTCGCGCAAAATATTCAGGCGGTGCTGGAATTACAAGATTACGATAACGATGAAATTCAAGCACGGCAGGATGAGTTGATGGAGGATCTGCATATTACTCATATACGAAATAATTCAGCGGTCAGCTTGTCCGGGGGCGAACGACGACGTGTCGAAATCGCTCGCGCGCTGGCCACCAATCCACGATTCATTCTGCTGGATGAACCGTTTGCAGGGGTGGATCCGATTGCCGTGCTGGACATTCAGAAAATCATTCGTTTTCTTAAAGAGCGTGACATTGGCGTGTTGATTACTGACCACAATGTTCGCGAAACATTGGGAATCTGTGATCGCGCCTATATTATTAATGCCGGGTCGGTAATGGCGGAAGGCAAACCCGACGAAATCATTTATAATGAAGGTGTGAGAAAAGTATATCTCGGCGAGCATTTCAAACTTTAAATGCACACTATGCGCCGCACTTGTCCGTAAATTTCGTAATGAAACCCACATTACAACTTAGGCAGTCCCAGCACCTGACGCTTACCCCACAGTTACAGCAAGCCATACGCCTGTTGCAACTATCCACTCTGGAAGTCAACCAGGAAGTAGCACGCTTACTGGACGAAAATCCATTGCTAGAGCGTGAGGATGAAGATGCGATGCAGCCCTATGCACATGGAGATGCTGCCTCTAGCGCTGTTGTAGATAAAACCGAAGTAAAAGATGAAATGCCGCAACAGGCCGATGAAGAATGGGTAAAAGAAGACTGGAATGAATCTTCTTTTTCCGCAGCCAGCGGGCCGGATGATGAAATAGAAGCTCGTGCCGAAGTCGCGGCAGACACCCCTAGTTTGCGTGAGCATCTCATCTGGCAACTAAATATGAGCCAGCATGATGTGCGCGACCGAAAAATTATCGGTTTGTTGATCGACGCATTGGACGGCAACGGTTATCTGGCGCAGCCACTGGAAGAAATTGTCGAATTGCTACCAGAACAACTCGACATTACTTTGGATGATTTGGAAACTGCACTGGTGCAATTACAGCACTTGGATCAGCCAGGCATAGCTGCACGTACCTTAAGTGAATGTCTCGCTTTACAACTCAAAGCGCTTCCGGAAGATACCCCATGCCGTGATCTGGCACTGCGCTTGGTGTCGCAATACCTCAACCTGTTGGCGGCGCACGATTTTACCAAGCTGAAGAAAGTTCTTCGCTGTGACGATGACGCATTGCGCACCGTACAATCGCTTATCACCCATCTACAACCAAGACCTGGTGCCGAATTTGAACAGCGAGCGTCAGACTATGTCGTGCCTGATGTGGTGGTAGAATTCCGCCACGGTAACTGGCATGTACGACTAAATCAGGGTGCTATGCCGCGCCTGCGCGTTAACCAAATGTATGCAAATATCTTACAACAGGGCAATGAAAAAAACGTACAGCAGCTGGCTGGCCAATTGCAGGAAGCGCGCTGGTTTATCAAAAATTTGCAACAGCGTTTCGATACTATTTTGCGTGTATCGCAGACAATTGTTGATCGCCAACGCAATTTTTTAGAGCACGGCGACACAGCTATGTGCCCGCTGGTACTGCGCGAAATCGCAGAACAGCTTGATCTGCATGAATCCACCATCTCCCGTGTGACTACGCAAAAATTCATGCTCACCCCGCGCGGCATCTATGAACTCAAGTATTTTTTCTGCAGTGGAATCGCGACCGAAAGTGGCGGTACATGTTCCTCCACGGCGATCCGCGCACTCATCAAGCAGCTTGTCAACCAGGAAGACGCACGTCACCCCCTAACCGACAGCCGCATGTCTGGAATCCTGGCACAGCAGGGCATATTGGTTGCCCGGCGTACCGTGGCAAAATACCGGGAATTGCTGAATATCCTCCCAGTTAATCTTCGTAAATCACTCTAACCATAAGGAGCAGGCCATGAACCTCAATCTCAGCGGACACCATTTGGAAATTACCCCCGCCATTCGCGAGCACGTGGTAAGTAAACTCGGCAAAATCGAGCGTCACTTTGACAATATGATTGATGTCAATGTCATTCTTTCAGTGGAAAAATTAAAACAAAAGGCCGAGGCTAACGTCCACCTGAGCGGCAAGACGATTTTTGTGGAATCTGATGATACGAACTTATATGTCGCGATTGATAATTTGATCGAAAAACTTGATCGTCAAATTATCAAGCATAAAGAAAAACATGCCGCTCGTCGTCATGATGAATCTGGCAATCCCCCTGCAGTTGAACAAGAATGATAGCAGGGCGGCTTACGGTCGCCCCTTCCATATTATTGAAGTGCTTGAATTATGAACCTGATTAGCAAAGTCCTGCCCCTTGAGAACGTCATACTAGACGCCGATTCCACCAGTAAAAAACGGGTTTTCGAAAGAGTGGGGGTGTTATTTGAAAACACTCAGAAAATTGCACGTAGCCAAGTATTCGATAGTCTGTTTGCGCGCGAGAAGCTCGGCTCGACGGGCCTGGGACACAGCGTGGCTATCCCGCATGGTCGCATCAAGGGTCTGCGTGATGCGATTGCTGCTTTCGTCAAGACACAAGCATTGATTCCGTTCGACGCACCGGATGGTCAACCGGTCAACCTGATTTTTGTGTTATTGGTGCCGGAACGGGCTACCGATCTGCACCTGCAACTACTTGGAGAGCTGGCGCAAATGTTCAGTGATAAAACCTTTCGTGAACAAATACAGAATAGCAATGATGTAGCGGTAATCCATCAATTGTTCACTAACTGGGCGATGTAATAATAATGGCACAGGTCAATATCCAACAGTTGTTCGAGGACAAGCAGGAGCAGCTGGCATTGAGCTGGGTAGCCGGGGCGAATGGTGCTGCGAAGATACTTGATAGTGATTTAGTCAGTGCCTCTAACAACGGTTTGATTGGTCACCTTAATTTGATCCACCCGAATTGGGTGCAAGTATTGAGTGAAACCGAACTCGACCATCTTCAAGGACTTTCTTCCGCCGCGTTCGCAGAAGCGCTGATGCAACTTGAACGTGGCGGTACATTATGCCTGATCGTGGCCGGCACGGATAAGATCCCGCAAGAGTTGATCAGTTATGCTAATCGCACCCATACACCGTTGTTCCGTTCTCCTCTGCCCAGCGTACATTTGATGTGGCTGGTGCGTCATTACATTGTCAAAGCGCTGGCGGAATCGACCACACGTCACGGCGTGTTTCTTGACGTATTGGGGGTGGGAGTACTGGTTACTGGTGATAGCGGCATAGGCAAGAGTGAACTGGGGCTAGAACTTATCACACGCGGTAACGGCTTAGTGGCGGATGATATCACCGAGTTGTACCGTATTTCTCCGGAAACGCTGGAAGGGCGTTGTCCGGAATTATTGCGTGACTTCCTTGAAGTGCGGGGGTTGGGTGTGCTTAATATTCGCACTATGTTTGGCGAGACCGCGGTGCGGCGCAAAAAAAGTTTAAAACTTATTGTCCATCTGCATCGCCCTGTACGCGGCGATCTTTCCCATCTGGAACGCTTGCCGCTAGTGGCTAGTCATCAGGAAATCCTTGGTGTGAAGATTAGCGCGGTGAGCATTCCGGTCATGGCCGGGCGCAACCTTGCGGTGTTGGTAGAAGCAGCAGCGCGTAATTTTGTGCTTCAGCAACGCGGTATTGACAGTATGCAAGAATTTATTAGTCGTCACGAGCAGCAAATGCAGGATCAATAAATCATGCAATTATTTCTGATCAGCGGCCTCTCTGGCTCTGGAAAAAGCGTGGCGCTCAAGGCGCTGGAAGATAGCGGCTACTATTGTGTGGACAATCTGCCCGCTGCATTGTTGCCTGTCCTCATGGAAAATTTGCATCAGACTGGTAATACCCGCATTGCTGTCAGCATAGACGTTCGTAGCGGCGACAGCGTGAAACAACTGCCGCACTATATTGAACGGCTTAAGCAACAGGGTATAGATGTGCACTTGCTCTTCCTGGACGCGCAGACCGACACGTTGGTGAAACGCTTTTCCGAAACGCGTCGCCGTCATCCGCTGCGTAATGCTCTACCTCCGGCGCAGACCAATGAAGGGCTTACCTTACCTGAATGTGTGCAACTCGAGCGCGAAATGCTGGCCGAGATAAGTAACATCGGTCATCGTATTGATACCAGCGAACTCGGCGCCAATGCCTTGCGTGCCTGGGTCAAAGATTTTAAGGGCGTTGACCGTGCACGCATTATTTTACTGTTCCAATCGTTCGGTTTTAAGAATGGTATTCCGCTCGATGCCGATTTAGTGTTCGACGTGCGCTGTCTACCTAATCCACATTATGATCCCGTGCTGCGGCCACTAACTGGGCGCGATGCGGCGGTAATTGAGTTTCTCGAACGCAATCAAAATGTACAAAAAATGTGTGAAGACATCCGCAGTTTTATCGAAAATTGGCTACCCTGTTTCATCGCTGATAACCGCAGCTATCTCACCGTCGCCATTGGGTGTACAGGTGGTCAACATCGCTCGGTGTACTTGGTGGAAAAACTTGCTCGTTGTTTTAAATTGCAACAGCAAGTGCTGTTGCGTCACCGCGAATTAGGTAACACTTATTGATTTTTTGTGTAATTTATAACAAATACATTACCGTAACAGTCAGTTCCGCATAGAAGCAAATCCAGGCTTCTCAAAGTACCTTAATTTAACCCCTCAGTCTCGTAATAAAATTATTCTATGCCCGGCCTGATCGCAACACACGACCTGTTTGAATTAAACATGGCTATGTCACAGTTAATTGTTGAACGCCATTCATACCCAACGCGGCAAACATGACGGCACGAGGGGACAAGGAGCCATGAGCAC
>JBKJQT010000051.1:0-8244 GCA_046593855.1 Candidatus Nitrotoga sp.
GCATCAGCCTGCGCGTAATGCTCATTGCGTATGTATTCCAGTTGGCTTTCCATTCCACGCAGATGCGCAGTTTCAGCTTCCAGCTCGTTTTTTGTTAACTCAATTCCTTGGGTAAAACGCCTTCGGCGTGTCTCGGCTTCTTGTTTATTCACCAACCATAACAGTTGTTGTGTGGTGTCGCGCTTCGATTCCAATTCGCGGTAACGCTTGGCTACCGTTGCTTGTCCAGTCAGATGGGTAAGTTGCTTAGTCAACTCTAGCAAGATGTCATCAACGCGTAGCAGATTGTCGTGCGTATCGGCAATGCGCAGTTCAGTTTCGCGGCGGCGGTCACGGTATTTAGATACTCCCGCAGCCTCCTCCAGAAACACGCGCAGTTCTTCCGGTTTAGCTTCAATGATGCGCGAAATCATGCCCTGTTCGATAATGGCGTAAGCCCGTGCGCCTAGCCCAGTGCCAAGAAAAATGTCGGTTATATCTTTGCGCCGCACATGTTGATTGTTGATGTGGTAACTGGAATCACCATCGCGCAGTAGCACGCGCTTAATAGAGATTTCGGCGTAGCTTGACCATTGGCCGGCAGCCTTGCCCAAATTGTTATCGAAGATCAGCTCGACGCTGGCGCGCGAGACCGGTTTGCGCTTACCGGAGCCGTTAAAAATTACATCTTGCATGGATTCGCCGCGTAGCGCTGAGGCGCGAGATTCGCCAAGCACCCAACGTAGCGCGTCAATGATGTTTGATTTTCCGCAGCCATTCGGCCCGACAATGCCGACTACTTGCCCGGGTAGAGCAATATGGGTGGGATCAACGAAGGATTTGAATCCAGCGATCTTGATGTGAGAAAGACGCAATTTCAATCAGTTGGACATTATAATGCGCTGTATTCTAACTGACCCACAAGGCATATCAAAATGAGCGCTCTGCTTAGCAAAACCGTGGCCAGCAAACTTCTGGAAACTTTCGCCAATCCTAGCCCCTTGCGCGATTACCACATCCACATGGAAATCCCCGAGTTTACTTGTCTGTGTCCCAAGACCGGCCAGCCCGATTTTGCTACGTTGATCCTCGATTACATCGCGGATATAACCTGCGTCGAACTCAAGAGTCTCAAGCTCTATATCTGGTCCTTCCGTAATGAAGGACATTTCCATGAAGACGTTACCAATCGCATTCTGGATGACTTGGTTGCCGCCATCCAGCCGCGTTTCATGCGCCTGACCGCCAAGTTTTACGTTCGTGGCGGCATATTCACTAACATAGTCACGGAACACCGGCAGCTTGGCTGGCAAGCGCAGCCGCTAGTCGATCTGATGCAGTTTGAGACTCAGTCGAATACGCGAGGCTAAAGAAATCTGCCGGACTCTGTTTTCAACTCGCATAGGATTTATTTTGAACGAATTAGACGGGTGTCGCAGCATGAATAAATTTAGTTTGGGAGTAACCGATGGCTAGTCAACCTGAAATTACCAACATGGCTTTGTTTTGTGATTTCGAGAACATTGCGCTAGGTGTACGCGACGCTAAGTATGCCCAATTTGACATCAAGAAAGTACTTGAACGCTTACTGCTCAAGGGTAGCATTGTCGTCAAAAAAGCTTATTGTGACTGGGACCGTTACAAGGAATTCAAGGCGACAATGCATGAAGCGGCTTTTGAATTGATTGAGATTCCGCATGTACGCCAATCAGGTAAAAATTCTGCCGATATCCGCATGGTCGTAGATGCGCTGGATCTTTGCTATACCAAATCCCATGTTGATACTTTCGTCATTATCAGCGGCGACTCGGACTTTTCACCATTGGTTTCAAAGCTGCGAGAGAACAACAAATATGTGATCGGGATTGGGGTTAAGGATTCGACGTCTGATTTGCTCAGCGCCAATTGCGATGAATTTATTTTTTATGATGATCTGGTGCGTGAGCAGGAAGCACAGAAAAAACGCGCTGAGAAAAAATCTCCGGCGAAAGCACCTGCCGGCGGCAAGACGAAGAAATCAATATTGAAGACTGAAGATGACAAGCGGCAGGAAGTACTCGATTTTATTGTCGAAACCATTGAAGCACTGATTGCCGAACGGGGAGAGGAAAAAATATGGTATTCCATGGTCAAGCCAACCATGCAACGGCGTAAGCCGGGCTTTGCTGAATCGGCTTACGGTTATCGTTCGTTCAAAGAATTGGTGGAGGACGCACAAAAGCATAATTTGTTAATGATGGTGCGTGATGACAAAACAGGTCAATACACCATACGTTTACCAGCTGCGGCGGAATAACAGATTTATAAGTAATTCGTATGCAGCATAGCCAAATTAGGGTTGTAAATTCAATCTACGGATTCATTGCATTCCATCCGAGCTATATTTAATTAAGCTCCCCTTCAACGCACGCCGAGGCTATCAAAATAGTATGGGTAGTTACTGTACTAGCAATCAATCGCCTGATTTAAAACGGGTTTTTCAACAAATAATTGCGGCTCCGTTTGTATATGTCATCCAAAGTCGCGCCGCAACGTGTGTCAGTGAGTTGGTGTGCGGACGGCAGGACACGAGGTGCTGCTATACTCCATTTCCTCTCCCTTAAAAGCGAGAGAGTATTGAATTGCCGGGTTAATTAATGAAACCATTTGTGTCTTTTTCAACCTCGTCCCCAGTAAATCTGCGGCGCGTGTTGGTGCTCAAAAATATCGCCGTGGTCGGTCTGACCTTGGCGGTGCTGGTAGTTGCCAAAGGTATGGGGATGCCGTTGCCATTCGCAGTGATCGGCACCGTGCTGCTGGTTCTCAATATACTTACTTGGATCCGATTTAAACTGCCATGGCCAGTGCAGGAAATTGAGGTGTTCGGACAGTTGGTGCTGGATGTTTTATTGCTGAGCACGTTGCTCTATCTGGCGGGCGGTACCACCAATCCGTTTGTGTTGTTGCTATTGTTGCCGCTCACGATAGCCTCCGCCACGCTGTTGGCATTCTATGCTTGGTTGCTGGCCGCGATAATCGTGGCCTGTTATACGTTCTTGATGTTCGTTTACATCCCGCTGCCGCATTTTCATATTGACCACGTTGCCCGCCTCGATTCAAGTGCCTGGTTCATGTGGTTCGGATTCGTGCTGGGCGTGGGGTTGGTCGGTTATTATGTGGTGAAGATGGGTAACACTTTGCGCGAACGCGAGCGCATGCTGGCGGAAGTGCGTGAAAACGCGCTGCGTGATGAACATCTGGTGGCGCTCGGCGCACTGGCAGTGGGTGCAGCGCATGAATTAGGCACGCCGCTGGGCACGATGGCAGTTGTGCTTAAAGAACTCGAACACCAATATGCGATGCAACCAGAATTGGTGAAAGAGCTGCACTTGTTGCGTGACCAAGTTACGCGTTGTAAAAACACGCTTTCCCACATGCTTTCGTCCACAGAACAAGCGCGTGCGGAAAGTGGTTACAGCATCGCGCTTGATAATTATTTTGCAGACTTGCTTGCACAATGGCGGAGCATGCGTCCATCGGCGCAGGTAAGCTTTCGTTGGACGGGCCCCTCTCCGGCGCCGCAGATTGTAGCGGAACAAGTGTTGGGGCAAGTTATAACCAATATTCTAAACAATGCTGCTGATGCTTCGGAAGGCAGTGTTGAGGTGGAGGTCAATTGCGATGAAGAGCAATTGAAGATCGAAGTCTACGACCGAGGCGCAGGTTTGACCCCAACTGCGGAAACTCATGCCGGAAAATTATTTTTTACCACCAAAGAAAGCGGACAGGGACTTGGATTGTTTCTGGTTAATGCCGCACTGCGCCGGTTTGGCGGTGCACTCTCATTATCCAATAGGGACGGTGGAGGTGTTTGCACCCGCGTGACATTGCCCCTGGCTCGTTTACGTGTGACGAATTCAATATGACCCAACCAGGATTGGAAAACTTGTTCCCGCGCAAGCTGTTGCTAGTAGACGATGACGTCACATATTGCAGGGTGTTAGCGCAAGCTCTTGCCCGACGCGGTTTCGAGGTAAGTGTGGCAAACAATGTGAATGAAGCCACGCAAATGATTGAGCATAATCTTCCCACGCACGCGGTGGTTGATCTAAAGATGCCCGGGCCGTCAGGTTTGTCGCTGGTAGCATATCTCAAGGAGCGTAAATCTGACGCGCGCATCGTGGTGCTAACAGGTTATTCGAGCATAGCCACCGCTGTGGAGGCAGTGAAGCTGGGTGCGACATACTATCTGGCCAAACCCGCAGATGCGGATGAAATTGTTGCGGCTTTTACTCATCAGCCAGGCATCGCCGAAGCTATGATTATAACGAAACGAATGTCAGTGGATCGCCTGGAGTGGGAGCATCTGCAAAAGGCGCTTGCTGACTGTGGCGGTAATATTTCCGCTGCCGCACGTACACTTAATATGCATCGGCGCACGTTACAACGTAAGTTGCAGAAACATCCTAACCCTGAGCGGGTTGACTAGTTCAGAAAAAAACAACAGCAGTCAATATCGTTGCCTTGCATCAAGACTGGAAAGCTGCTTTGAACCGGTTTAATATTCAATTTTGAGTCGAGGTATACAGCACACAACGACATTGGAATCAATGCCAGCATATAATCGGACCTAGTGCTATACACGCTTGAGTTTCGTGTCGTCTAGCTGAAAATTTTACGAAATATCATATTAAGTTTTAATAGAGTTAAATAATTTATGGCTAATATTGTTATTGCTGCGCTGTATAAATTTGCCAAACTGCCTGACTACCGTGAGATACAGAACGGTCTGCTCGATTTTTGCATGGCACAAGGGCTCAATGGAACAATTTTGCTGGCTGCGGAGGGAATTAACGGAACGGTCGCTGGCACGCGCGCAGGGGTAGATGCATTGATCAATTTTCTCGGGGCGGATGCGCGATTAACAGGTATCGAACACAAAGAATCCTTTTCTGATGAAATGCCTTTTGACAGAATGAAAGTACGTCTAAAAAAAGAGATCGTCACGCTAGGTTTACCAGGAGTGGATCCGAACGAAAAGGTCGGTACCTACGTGGATGCAAAAGACTGGAATGCTCTAATTTCCGATCCAGATGTAGTGCTAATTGATACACGAAATGGCTATGAATATGACATAGGAACTTTTCGTGGTGCAGTTGATCCCCACACCACAACATTTCGCGAGTTTCCTGCGTACATCAGCAAAAATCTTGATCCCGCAAAGCATAAAAAAATTGCCATGTTCTGCACGGGTGGAATTCGGTGTGAAAAAGCAACTTCTTTCATGCTTGAGCAGGGTTTCAAGAAGGTTTACCATTTACAGGGCGGGATCCTCAAGTATCTGGAAAATATTCCTGCTGAACAGAGCATGTGGGAGGGCGAATGCTTTGTATTCGATCAGCGAATTTCTGTTGGACAGGGCCTGAAAGTAGGAACGCATGATCAATGTTATGCCTGCCGTCACCCCGTTTCACAGGAGGAGAAGGCGTTACCCAGCTATCAAGCGGGCATATCCTGTCTACATTGTTTTGATACCTTGCCAGAAAAAACACGCGCTCGTGCTATTGAGCGGCAAAAACAGAATGCACTGGCGCTTAAGCGAGGTGATTCCCACATAGGGGTGACGCAAAAAAAACAAACAGAAACGCAAAGCGAGAGCTAATGCCTTAGATGGCTATCTACATTTTAGTCAGAAACGGGGCCAATTTTCCGATAGAAAATCGCTGCTTATTGCTTGAAGAAAAAATCAAATATATTCTCGACATTGGCTCGCAATTGATGACATCATTCGAAGATGTCAGCCATTGTGAGAACAAAGATTCTGACTTATAAACTTATTCCCACAGCGTTAATTAGATTTGCCGCTAGCCACGATTAAAATTACGGAGAGAAATTTATGAAGCCATCAACACCCGCAGGGGCGGTCACTAAAGACTTTGAGGAAGGTGAAAAGCTTATAGCCAGCAAAGACTACGCTAAAGCCATAAAATCATTTAAGAAAGCTGCAGAGCAGGGGCATGCATTAGCCCAAAATTATTTGGGACTAATATACGCAAAAGGTCTTGGAGTTACACAGGATTTCCAGAAAGCAGAGCCCTGGTTTCGCAAGTCAGCAGAGCAGGGAGAGCCATTGGCCGAAAACAATCTTGGGCTTATGTATGCAAGAGGCGAAGGTGTAACACAGAACTACCAGCAGGCTGTGTTCTGGTTGCTCAAAGCCGCAGAGCAGGGAAATTCGGAGGCACAATATAATTTGGGATTTATGTATGCAAAAGGTCAAGGTGTTGAACAGGACGACCAGCAGGCTGTGTTTTGGTTTCGCAAGGCTGCAGAGCAGGGAGATGAAGTGGCTCAATACAACCTGGCCTTTATGTATGAAAAGGGCATAGGCGTTACACAGGATTACCAGCAGGCTGTGTTTTTGTACAGTATGGCTGCAGGGCAGGGAAGTGCGGATGCCCAATTAAATCTGGGCGGATTGTATGACACGGGTGAAGGGGTAGAACAGGATCAAAAGAAAGCTGTGACTTGGTGGGGTAAGGCCGCAGAAAGGGGGCACCCGGTTGCACAAAACAATTTGGGACTCATGTATGCGCAAGGTCATGGTGTTACACAGGACTACGTCGAAGCACATAAATGGTTCAATCTTGCCAGTGAGGCGGGTGATGAAAGTGCAAAAAATGGACTGAAAGTTGCAGAATCGTTTATGACGGCATCCCAAATTACCGAAGCAAATGAACTGGCAAATGATTGGAAAAAATCCCACCCATAGAGGTTGGTAATCAGTGGATTAATTACATTAAAGGCTTTATAAAAATAAGAGCCTGCCCAGAATGTATGGGGAGTGGCATACATGGTGTATTGCGCCCTCCTGCTTGCTCTCTGCCACTAGGAAGCATATTTTTTGCCTTATAGGCAAGGGTGATATGTGTGGCAGATTCTTTTTATGCAAGCTAGATACGGTCCTTGACGGTGCCGGCTATGCGTTCAGCTTTTTGTTTATTTAAGACGATTTATCCCGCAGCAAAAAATTTCTCGCTTCTAACCTCTTTTAAACCTGGCCTTATTTAGAAATTTTAATTTTTGACGGTGCCAACTTTTCCTGTTTTGCTCCAAATTTAAAGATAGTTATGGCGAAAGAAAAAATAATATATAGCTGCACTGAATGTGGTGGGCAGGTTTCAAAATGGCAGGGGCAGTGCCCGCATTGCACGGCTTGGAATACCTTGATGGAAAGTGTGGCGGAATTGGCGACTAGCGGAAAAAATCGCTACAGCTCACTGGCTACAACGAGCATGATACAGACGCTGGCCGAAGTAGGAGCGGAAGAAGCGCCGCGCACGCCAACCGGTATCGCCGAGTTTGATCGTGTGTTGGGTGGCGGGTTAGTGAGTGGTGGTGTGGTTTTGATCGGTGGTGATCCCGGAATAGGTAAATCCACCCTGCTGTTGCAAGCGCTGGCGCATCTCGCTACACATAAAAAAGTTTTATATGTCAGTGGCGAGGAATCGGCGCAGCAAATTGCCTTGCGCGCCAGGCGACTATCGCTGGATGCGCGGGGAATGTACCTGTTGGCGGAAATTCAGCTGGAAAAAATCCAGTCAGTCATCAAGCAGGAAAAACCCGACGTGGTGGTGATCGATTCCATCCAGACCATGTATTCTGAACACCTCACATCAGCCCCCGGCTCGGTAGCGCAAGTGCGGGAATCCGCAGCGCAACTCACGCGCATGGCGAAGAGCACAGCGGTGACCATGATTTTGGTTGGCCACGTCACCAAGGATGGTACGTTGGCCGGGCCGCGTGTGCTAGAGCATATTGTGGATACGGTGCTGTATTTCGAGGGCGATACCCACTCCAGCTTTCGCATGATACGCGCGTTCAAAAATCGTTTCGGTGCAGTAAACGAACTAGGCGTGTTCGCCATGACCGAAAAAGGTTTGCGTGAGGTGAGCAACCCCTCCGCGTTGTTTTTGTCGCAGCATGGCGCGCAAGTGGCGGGTTCATGTGTGATGGTGACACAGGAAGGTACGCGTCCGCTACTGGTCGAAATCCAGGCCCTCCTGGATGAGGCGCACTCACCCAATCCGCGCCGTCTTTCATTGGGTCTGGAACAAAACCGTTTGGCTATGTTGCTGGCTGTGCTTCACCGCCATGCAGGCATTGCTTGCTTTGATCAAGATGTGTTTATCAACGCGGTGGGCGGCGTGAAAATTACCGAGCCAGGCGCTGACCTGCCCGTATTACTGGCTATCGTTTCTTCGCTACGCAATAAACCTCTGCCAG
>JBKJQT010000087.1:0-5506 GCA_046593855.1 Candidatus Nitrotoga sp.
AATGGCTTCTTCAGGGTCAATAGCGCCATTAGTTTCAATTTCCATTATCAGTTTGTCTAAATCGGTGCGCTGTTCCACACGAGCACTTTCAACAGCATAGCTAACCCGGCTCACCGGGCTGAACGATGCATCCAGTGCGATATGTCCAACTGCACGATTTTCAAGTGGGGACTGACGAGAAATGGCTGATACATAGCCTCGACCTTGCTCAACCTTAATTTCCATATCCAACTTACCGCCCGCAGTTAGATGAGCGATAACGTGAGAAGGATTAATTACCTCAGTATCCGCATCGACGATGATATCACCTGCCGTCACCACGCCTACTCCCTCTTTCTTCAGAGTCAGCATAACTGCATTAGCATTATGAAGCTTAAGCACTACTCCCTTTAAGTTAAGCAAGATTTCAACTACATCTTCCTGTACGCCATCAATAGAAGAATATTCATGTAGCACACTAGCAATTTTAACCTCAGTGGGAGCATAGCCAGGCATAGAAGACAATAGAATGCGACGCAAGGCATTACCAAGTGTATGCCCATAGCCACGCTCAAAGGGCTCCATCACAATTTTAGCCTGCATGCTGGAAGTTCTTTGCACTTCGATAATGCGGGGTTTCAGAAAATCATTGTTATGCATATCCGACTCCGCATGAATTACTTGGAATACAACTCGACAATAAGGTGCTCGTTAATGGACGCAGGCAACTCAGATCGTTGTGGCTTAGACTTATATGTGCCCTTCATAGCCTTAGAATCAACCTCAACCCATTCCGGAAAACCGCGTTGCTCGGCTGCTTGCAATGCCGCCTTAACACGCAATTGCTTCTTAGCGCTTTCAGCTATCTCGACCACATCACCAGTACGAACCTGGTAAGACGGAATATTGACACGCTTGCCATTGACTAAGATACCATTGTGACGAACTACTTGACGTGCTTCGGAACGAGATGCACCGAAACCCATGCGATAGGACACATTATCTAGGCGTGATTCCAGCAACTGCAATAAATTTTCACCAGTAATGCCGCGCTGTATTTCAGCAGAGCGATAGGTCAAACGAAATTGGTGCTCGAGCATGCCATAAATACGGCGAACTTTTTGCTTCTCACGCAACTGACCACCGTAATCAGACAAGCGAGAATTTTTCTTTTGTCCGTGCTGACCTGGAGGATAAGCACGACGCTCAACCCCGCATTTGTCGGTAAAGCATTTTTCGCCCTTCAGAAACAGTTTTTCGCCTTCACGACGGCACTGACGGCACTTTGGATCCAGATTTCTAGCCAAGGCTATCTCCTAAATTTAGATACGACGCTTTTTTGGCGGACGGCAACCATTGTGTGGAACTGGCGTAATGTCAGAAATGCTGGTGATTTTAAAACCTGCAGCATTCAACGCACGCACTGCCGATTCACGACCAGGGCCGGGACCTTTTATGCGCACTTCAAGATTTTTTACGCCACATTCCTGAGCTGCCTTACTTGCTGTCTCACCAGCAATTTGCGCTGCAAACGGTGTACTTTTACGCGAGCCTTTAAAACCATTGCTGCCACTAGTAGACCAAGCCAAAGCATTACCTTGACGGTCAGTAATTGTCACAATAGTATTGTTAAAGGAAGCGTGCACATGGGCAATGCCCTCAGCTACGTTCTTTTTGATTTTCTTGCGCACTCGCGTGTTTGTTTTAGCCATGCTCAATCCTCTCGAAAATTACTTCTTGGCGCCGGCAACAGATTTGCGCGGACCCTTACGGGTGCGCGCATTAGTACGCGTCCGTTGCCCTCGCACCGGCAAACCACGGCGATGACGCAAGCCACGATAGCAACCCAAGTCCATTAATCTCTTTATATTCATCGAAATTTCTCGACGCAAATCACCTTCTACCGTAAACTTAGCGACCTCATCGCGCAACTTGTCCATTTCCGCATCAGCGAGATCTTTTATCTTGGTGGAGATGTTGACTCCGACAGCGGCACATATTTTACGTGCCCGAGTGTTTCCAACTCCATAGATCGCGGTCAAAGCGATTACAGTGTGTTGGTGATTTGGAATGTTTACCCCTGCAATACGAGCCATGCAACTACCCTATCGTTTAAAAAAGGCATTAAAATTACCATTTAAGAGAGAAGCTTGCTTCACCCTCACTTAGCCCTGGCGTTGCTTGTGGCGTGCATCACTACTACAGATCACGCGTACCACTCCTTTACGCCGTACTACTTTACAATTACGACAAACTTTTTTTACCGATGCTTGCACTTTCATTTTTTCTCCTTAGTACTAAACGCAACTACTACTTGGCGCGAAAGGTAATGCGCCCTTTGGTCAAGTCATAAGGTGTTAGTTCAACCGTAACCTTATCACCGGGCAAAATACGTATATAGTGCATACGCATCTTACCGGAGATATGTCCCAACACTATATGACCATTTTCTAGCTTCACACGAAAGGTTGCATTGGGAAGAGACTCTACAACCTCTCCCTGCATTTGCATCGCATCTTCCTTGGCCATCAGCGAATCAATCCACCCTTAAAATTTGCTTTCTTTAACAAGCTTTCATACTGATGCGTCATCAGATAAGATTGAACTTGCGACATAAAATCCATAGTCACCACAACCATAATTAATAACGAGGTTCCGCCAAAGTAAAATGGCACGTTCCACTTTACTACCAGAAACTCCGGCAATAGGCACACCAATGTCACATATACAGCACCAACCAAAGTCAGACGCAGCATGATGTTTTCGATGTACCGAGCAGTCAGATCACCCGGGCGAATTCCAGGTAAAAAAGCGCCACTTTTCTTCAGGTTCTCTGCCGTTTCTTTCGGATTGAAAACAAGTGCTGTATAAAAAAAACAGAAGAAAATAATTGCCGCTGCATACAACATTACATATATAGGCTGGCCTGGGGACAGTTTGTCACTGATATCTTTCAACCAATTCAATCCTTGACCGCTTGCAGACCAGCCAGCCAACGTTGCCGGAAATAAAATAATACTTGAGGCAAAAATTGGCGGTATCACGCCAGCCATATTTACTTTTAACGGCAAATGCGAACTTTGACCACCATATACCTTATTTCCAACCTGACGCTTGGCATAATTGACAAGGATTTTTCGTTGACCGCGCTCAACAAACACTACCAGCGCCGTGATTCCAATCGAACCAATCAATAGCAATAATACCAGCGGAATAGAGAACGCGCCGGTACGCGCTAACTCCAAGGTGCTACCAATTGCATTAGGTAATCCCGCAGCAATCCCAGCAAAAATAATCAGAGAGATACCATTTCCTAGGCCACGCTCAGTAATTTGCTCTCCCAGCCACATTAAAAACATTGTGCCAGATAACAAGGTAATTACCGTAGTTATTTGAAACATCATTCCTGGATGCAACACCAATCCTGCTTGCGATTGCAGTGCCACTGACATACCAAACGCTTGAAACAGTGCCAGCGCTAAGGTGCCATAACGTGTGTACTGTGTAATCTTACGACGACCCACCTCACCGTCTTTTTTCAACTGTTCTAGATGTGGTACCGCATGTGTGGCCAATTGCATAATAATGGAAGCGGATATGTACGGCATGATACCCAGCGCTAGAATCGTAAAGCGCGAGAGCGCACCACCGGAAAACATGTTAAACATGCCTAAAATACCGCTCTTTTGCGAATTGAACAAATCGGCCAACACCATAGGGTCAATACCTGGCACCGGTATATGCGCACCAATACGGTAAACTACCAATGCACCCAACAAAAACCATAAACGGCGACCAAGATCACCATACTTACCATTATTCAACCGCTTTTTAGCTACCGCATCCACAGGAGCCACCATTACTCTGCAATGCTACCGCCAGCAGCTTGAATTGCAGCACGCGCACCTTTGGTAAGCAACAAACCTTGCAATTTTACGGAGCGCTTGATCTCACCAGACATCACGACCTTAACAATCCGCGCTGCAGAAGGCACAACTCCAGCTTGTTTCAATGACAACAAGTCGATCACATCAACTGCCATTTTTTCCAAGTCAGATAAGCGAACTTGAGCACTGTCATAGCGAGTCAATGAAATGAAACCGCGCTTAGGCAAACGACGTTGCAGCGGCATCTGACCACCTTCAAAACCAACCTTATGAAAACCACCAGAACGCGATTTCTGACCTTTATGACCGCGGCCACAAGTTTTACCCAGACCGCAACCGATACCACGTCCAACGCGACGCTTAGCATGAGTCGCACCTTCTGTAGGTTTAATTTTATTGAGTTGCATTTATGCCTCGCACTTAACCAAGTAATAAACCTTGTGAATCATGCCTCGTACAGCTGGCGAATCTTCCACTATGACGGTATGATTTAAACGGCGCAGACCCAACCCACGCACACATGCACGATGCGATTCTTTAGTGCCGATCACACTCTTAACCAGTGTTACGCGAAGCTTTCCCTTTGTTGCTGTTACGTTTTGTTGAGTCTGTGGCATTAAATTACCCCTGAATTTCTTCTATGCTCATACCACGCTTGGCAGCAATTTCAGATGGAGAATTGATAGCCTGTAGCCCATTCAAAGTTGCGCGCACTACGTTATATGGATTACTCGAACCAATGCATTTAGCCAAGACATTATGTACACCCACTGCCTCGAACACAGCACGCATTGCGCCACCCGCAATAATTCCAGTACCTTCTGATGCTGGCTGCATGTACACCTTTGCAGCGCCATGACGCCCAATCACCGTATGATGCAAAGTGCCTTTATTCAAATTAACATTAATCATCTTTCGGCGTGCTTCTTCCATCGATTTCTGGACGGCAACCGGCACCTCCTTAGATTTCCCCTTGCCCATGCCTATGCGACCATCGCCATCTCCAACCACGGTTAACGCGGCGAATCCCATAATGCGACCCCCCTTCACTACCTTGGTTACACGATTGATTGAAATCATTTTCTCGATAAGACCATCACCACGATCTTCCGATTGCTGCATTCTTCCCTGCGCTTTAGCCATCATTCACCTCAAGTTAGAACTTCAAGCCATGCTCACGTGCCGCAGCAGCAAGAGCTTTTACGCGACCGTGATATTTATAACCGGAGCGGTCAAAAGCAACTTCAGCAATACCCGCGTCTTTAGCTTTTTCAGCGATACGCTTCCCAACCATTTCGGCAGCAGCAATATTTCCCCCATTGGCAAATTCTTTCCGTACCTCAGCCTCTAAAGTTGAAGCACTGACTAACACTTTACTGCCGCAAGCAGAAATTACCTGAGCATAAATGTGTAAATTGCTGCGGCGTATTGCCAAACGAATCGATTTTTGACCAGCAATTTTGGCACGTGTTTTACGAGCCCTGCGCATACGCGCATCATTCTTGATAAACATTATCCGCCTCAATTATTTTTTCTTAGTTTCTTTCAGCTTCAACACCTCTTCGGCATAACGAACCCCTTTACCCTTGTAAGGCTCAGGCTCACGGAACGCGCGAATTTCAGCGGCAACTTGACCAACC
>JBKJQT010000127.1:0-6924 GCA_046593855.1 Candidatus Nitrotoga sp.
TCACTCCCACCGTTGCCGCGAGGAGAAAATGCCTCCCAACATTCTTCCCTTGATGCATCTTTTCCAATTGAAGAAAACCTGAAACGCGGGGGGATTTTCGCGCCTAATGCGCTGGCCTATGACATGATGTATGGAAAGGAAACACCGTTCTTGATTTTCGCTAAAGAGCAAGGCGCAGCACGCCTTGCGGATGGGCTCGGGATGCTGGTTGAGCAAGCCGCCGAGTCATTTTTTCTATGGCGCAACATACGCTCCGATACCGCCCCTGTCATTGCCAAACTGCGTCTGATTTAAGCAAATCGAAGGTCACGCCATGAAAAAACTGTGGTCGTGGATATGGCGTGTAGTCGGAGCACTGCTACTACTTTTACTGCTCTATCAACTGTGGATTTTTGCGCATATCGCATGGTGGGTAAAAAACAATCCCTCCACTAGTTCCTTCATGGATCAACGATTGCTTTTGATGCAAAACAACCATCCGGATGCTGAATTACGACACCAGTGGGTTCCCTATGCAAAGATATCCAACAATCTCAAACGCGCACTGATTGCTTCTGAAGATGCAAAATTCGTTGACCATGAAGGCTTCGACTGGGAAGGCATCCAGAAGGCTTACGAAAAAAACATGAAGAAGGGCAAGATCGTGGCAGGCGGTTCTACTATCAGCCAGCAGTTGGCAAAAAATCTATTTTTATCTACTAAGCGCACGCCATGGCGTAAGGCAGAGGAAGTTCTCATCACCGTAATGCTGGAACAGATGATGACCAAGCAACGAATTTTTGAGATTTATTTGAACGTTATAGAGTGGGGCAATGGCGTGTTCGGTGCAGAGGCAGCTGCTCGGTATTATTACCGTGTCAGCTCAACGCAGCTTTCTGCAATACAAGCCGCCAAACTTGCCGCTATGGTTGCTAACCCGCGCTACTACGACCAACATCGCGAAGCCCGAGGTATGTTAAGAAAGGCTGAAATTATTCTAAGACGTATGAATTCCGCGGAAATTCCTTGAATATTAATGCGAGACACTACAACATAAACGATATTTTTCATCGTTTTTAGCTGTCGAAAAATTCTAACTCAAAGCATAACGGATGAATTTATTTGGCGACAGTCAAAAAGGCTTTGATATAAGTTGAAGGAATGATAAAAGTCTCTTCTCCCCCTTTACCGCTTATCTTTAAAACAATGTCATTCTCTTGATTTTTTTCCAGATACTCCCGCGATACATTCATTCCCAAATGTTCATGGTGGGCGCAGGTATAGTAATCACAAGAGCTGACATCTCGTGAATTAAGTGTAATGATAAGAATATTACCTTTTGAATCAGAAGCCGTATCGTAAAAACGCCAATCGCCATGGTAGTAATCTATAACGTAGATCTGATAACTGAACCCTCCACCTTCATCTGATTTCCACGCGCGTAATAAAACTGTGTCCAAAATACCTTTGCTACTGTTTGGTCCCTTAAAACTTGTGGTTTTCTTTAAATCGTCGCGTTGAACACTGATTGCACTTGCAATGGATTGAACGTCATTCCAATCGATTTTCGGTTTTGGCGCAATACTTAGCCCCGGCTTAGCACATCCGGTGAGAATGAAAACGCCTATGACAAGCATGGTGATTATTAAAGTTTTCAATCTGGTTCTCCTTGTTGCGAATGTATATGGTAAGTTAAGCAGTATCATGCGCTTAATGCGCATGAGTGAAGATGCATTTTCTCCGCTTTGAGGTTTCATTGATATTACGATTAATGCACAGCTATTGTCGATAGCGAATAAGGATCTGCTGTGGTATCAACAGGTGCAAGTTCAGTGGATATAACGAGTAAGGTTAGATTGTGATCGGGAAGCGAGCCACAATCAGAGGCGTTTTTGCCTGAGTTCAGCCGTGCTTGCCACTGGTGGCAGGTTGGCGGAGCGGGTTGAGTTATAGCGATTTGGCGCGTGTCGGCCTACGTATTACGCGGAAATGCGAGCTACCCAATATGTCTGTGCTGTTTCACCCACGTCAAGGAGTATCGACTGGATATCGAACCGTGATACATTCTTTGACTATTTCAAGCTGATTTCTTCATCCAGCCGATAAAGGTTGTAACGCGCCTTGAAGAGACTTGGATCGAGTTTCAGTGCAGTAGAAAATTCGCGCCGCGCTTCATCATTGCGGAGAGCTAGCAGGTAAGCATAGCCAAGATTGTTGTGTACGCGCGCCTTGTCAGGGGACTTTCTCACAGTATCTTCCCACAAGTGGATCTCGCTAGCGTAATCCTGATTTCGAAGAATGGTAAGAGTAGCCAAACCTAACAGCAATAGTGCAGCGAAAGTCTGGGTTTTTGTTCCGACCGACCACAACCTCAACTCGATACACAAAGCAAGAGATAGTGGCCATCCGGCCAGATACATTTGACGGTCGTTGGCGATATCGATTCGGGGCAGAAACAGATGTAACGGGATCAACTGTAACATCGCCCATGCCAAGGCGAAGCCGATCCACGGGCGTACGCGCCAGCAGGCTATCATGAGTAAAAATAGCGCTAAGAAGAAGACCAGTGGCAGCAAAATGGCGGAAAAATCGTTTTGCAACGGTAGGTCCGGATCAATGTTCAGCCATAACGGTAAAGCCCATTGCCGCATCAGGTAGAAAAAGGCGGAAGCTTGATTTGCTATGTTGCCTTGCAGGGAGTTGAGCTGGGCACTGCGTTCCATATGCGACAAGTAGCCGTCGCTGAACAGAAAAGTCAGTGCGCCCAGAATCAGTACCAGCCAGCTCGGCCATTGCAGCGTCAGGGCTCGTTTCCATTTGCCGCCACAAGCATATTCCCACAACAACAGCGCCAGCGGAAAAGTCACGGCGGTTTCTTTGACGCCCAGGGCAATGACGAAGAGCAGCGGAGTCAGCCCATACACTTTGACGTTGTTTTGCTGCGTGCGTCCGCTGATGTAAGTGAGCAGCCCTGCCAAATAGAACAGCGTCATCAATGAAGTGGAACGACCGCATATGTAGGTGACGGCCTCGGTATAGATGGGGTGAGCGGCGAACAGCAATGCGACGAAAATTGGAACTTGCCGGAGTTTATCCTGCTGCCATTGTTGCTGCACAAAGACCTGCGCTAATCTATAGACCAGGAAAGCATTTGTCAGATGGATTAGCAGGTTGGTGAGATGGAAACCGATCACACCCATGCCCATTGTCCAGTTGAGTGTGTAGCTGAACTTGAGCAGGGGTCGGATGCCGATGGATAAACCTTCTGCCCAGCCTGCCCAGGAGTGTACGCTCGGATTGTTGATGATGACGTTGTAGTCATCGAACTGGAATGTGCCGTTAAGTGCATTCGCGTAGCAGATTGATACTGCCAGCATAAGCCATAGCAGAACGCCGAAGTGCGTTTCAGGGAGCCGCGCGGGCATGATCGAAAGCGAGATCGAGGATGTCTGCAGCATCCCACCAACGGTCTTTGCCATGCAACATCACGAGCAGCACCTCGTGACCGCTCCGTTTGGCAAAGGCTACAAGACACCTGCCGGCATTGGGTGTGTAACCCGTCTTGAGGCCGATTGCGCCATCGTAGCGACCGATCAGCGCATTCCTGTTTGCTAGCGTGTAAAGTTTCTTGCCGTCTAGCGTGGCGATCTGCAAGTTTTTTTGCGAGGTAATCTCGAACAATGATGGGTATTTGAGTAACTCATGCGCCAACCGCGCAAGATCATGTGCGCTGGAATAGTGTTGGGTGGCATCGTGCCCGCAGGCGTTGGTAAAATGTGTGTCGCGCATACCAAGTTCTTTTGCGCGGCGATTCATCCGAGCCACGAAGCCTGGTTCACTTCCGCCCAAGTGATCGGCCAGCGCATGACAGGCATAATTGGACGACGTTATCATTGTGGCGGCGAGCAGGTCTTGCACACGGAAGCGTTCGCCAGCCTTGAGCATGATATGCGAGCCTGTCTCAAGTGTAGATGCCGGGCTGACTGATGATGATTCTTGTAACCGTCCTTGTTCAAGAACCAGCAGCGCGGTCATCAACTTGGTCAGGCTGGCAGGCGGCAAGCGGTCATTAGGTCGATGTTCCCAAATGGATGCACCATCCACTTCGACGAGATAGGCGTGAGCGGCCTGCGGAAAAGGATCGGGCTGCCCCTGCGCAGCCATGATTTGGCACCACAGGAGCAGCCCGACCAGATACTTCATGCTTTAAAAACCGAACATACCCTTCAGTTTCTTGATTCCTTCTAACATATCGTTCGCTGGGTTGTTTGCAGAGGGCTTGTCGTTGGCTGGGCTGCTTGCAGAAGGCTTGCTCGAGTCACGCGGTGCATCCGCTTCGCTCGAATTGTTGTCATCTGAAATGTCATTCATGCCTCTCATGCATGATCGCATGCTCTCGACGCTAGTCTTGCCAGTATAACTGCGGCCCTCGCATTCTTTGCGGCGCTTTTCCTCGCGATAAACCTTGGCTTCTGCCGGACAGTATGCAGATAGCTGCTGATAATTATTGCTGTTGAACCCCTTGCAAATCGTCTTGGTGGTGGCAGCCATATCCAGCTTGCACTCTTTGGCGATAGAAGCTCTTTTTGGTTGTTGATCATGCTGAAGCAGCAGGGCATAGGTTTGCGCATCTTTGGAGGCATCCTTACGCACGTTTTCGCACAACTTTTTGCGCTGATCGGCGCAGTTGGTAAAGATGTGATCAGCACTTCCGATCCAGACAGCCGTGCTGTCGTACCCTGAGGTGTCACACATTTGTGCTTTTGCTTTATTAAGCATCTTTTCCGAATCGCAAGCTCCTCCAATGCGTTTTCCGCTTAAAGCCATGTTCATGTTAACGTCTTGGCCTTCTGATTTGCCTGATAGCTGCATCTTGCCTGCAAAGCTGTTGGAAGTGGCAGTTTGCTCGCCGATGCCTGTCATTACCTCACCGTTATTGTCGCAACGTGCTTTCCACGAGACTTTGTTGCCGACGGTTTTGATGTCAGACATCTTGCAGTTCTTGTCGCCGGAAGTTTTTCTGGGATCACTTTCCCCACCTTTGGGAAGGCACACCTTCGTCGGGAAAGCGGGCATCGCGAAAGGCATGCCAGGAATTTCCATCTTGGAAGTGACCTCCCAGTATTCACCAGGTGCGGCATATGCTGCGGCACTCAACATGCTGGTTATCATGGTTAGAATGGCGGTAAGGAGTGTGTTCATGATCGTTCCATAAAAGTTGATTGGTGGCTGAAATGGCTGTAAATCTGAACCTGGTTGCGCATTGAATTTTGACCCGCTCTTAGCTTACCTTACGGGTTCAAGTTCGAAGTGTAACAACTAAAAGTGGCTTACTATAACGCATAGTTTTTCTGAAGAATACTCTTTCTATTTTGCGTTGATTGTGGATGATCTGATTTTCTGCTGTTCACTTGAAATCAATGTGGGCCAAAAATGTGGCGTTAAAACACAAGCACGGAAGGTTTAAAATGCGAGATGTTACAACTTTGCCTGTGCGCCTAGGCTTGCCTGCTGCCTCATCAATTCGCCGCCGCTGCTCCTTTCGCAACGCTGGTGGACTGACTGCCAGATGATGCGCGGTGCAGAGGTAATCATGTTCACTTTGATGTAGCTGCGGTCTAATTCCAAGCGCGGTCGGGCTGAATGAAATGAAACCCAACCTTAACAGGATGAACACATGCGTTATGTGATACTTACGTCCTAATAAACCCACTTACGGTAAAATGATCCTTTGACTATTGGGAGCCTTGTTACTCCTTGACAGAATATATTCGGAATACTGTGTATGTTGCGATTGACTGAAGTTAAGCTTCCTTTAAACCACCTTGATGATGATCTCAAGGTCGTGCTTCTAAAACGGCTGGGTATCAGCGCCGATGATCTGATTAACTATGCAATATTTCGCCGTAGCCATGATGCTCGCAAGCCATCGGCCATCGTTTTTACGTATACGCTGGATATTGAGGTCAAGAACGAAGCTGCACTGTTTCAGCGCCTGCAAGGCGATAAGCATATCTCACTCACACCTGATACAAGCTACCATTTTGTAGCACATGCGAGGGCTAAGCTGGCTTCTCGTCCAATCGTGATTGGTACTGGTCCCTGTGGCATATTTGCGGCCCTGATTTTAGCGCAAATGGGGTTTTGTCCGATTGTTCTGGAGCGCGGTAAAGCCGTGCGCGAGCGCACCAAAGACACATTCGGTCTGTGGCGACAAGGAAAACTCAATCCAGAATCCAACGTGCAGTTTGGCGAAGGTGGCGCGGGAACATTTTCTGACGGCAAGCTGCATAGCCAAATTAAAGACCCCAAACACTACGGTCGCAAGGTGCTCATGGAATTCGTCAAGGCGGGTGCTCCAGAGGAAATTCTTTACGTCAGTAAACCACATATTGGCACGTTTCGGCTGGTGGGGATGGTGGAAGAAATGCGCGCGAGCATCGAAGTCCTGGGTGGAGAAATTCGTTTTCAAAGCAAGGTTGAAGATATCGTCATAGACAACGGGCAAGTCCGGGGAGTGGTGCTGGGTAGTGGCGAATTCATTGCCAGCGATCATGTCGTGCTCGCTGTTGGGCACAGTGCGCGCGACACCTTCAACATGTTGTATCAGCGCGGCGTATACATGGAGGCAAAACCATTCTCCATCGGTTTTCGCATCGAACATCCGCAACCGCTGATCGATCGCTGCCGCTTTGGCAAGAACGCTGGTAACCCACTGCTGGGCGCCGCCGATTACAAGCTGGTGCATCACTGCGACAATGGTCGTTCAGTCTACAGTTTCTGCATGTGTCCGGGTGGCACCGTGGTCGCGGCCACGTCGGAGCCGGGGCGTGTTGTCACCAATGGAATGAGCCAGTATTCGCGCAACGAGCGCAATGCCAATGCCGCAATGGTGGTTGGTATCACGCCGGGCGACTACCCGCTGGACGACGCCAGCCTGGCGAC
>JBKJQT010000142.1:0-2919 GCA_046593855.1 Candidatus Nitrotoga sp.
ATCTCCAAAAGGGAAAATGCCCCAATAATATTCAGTAGTAGTGCCAGCTCGCGCGGCGAATTCCCATTCCTGTTCAGTCGGCAGACGGTAAGTGTTACCGGTCTTGTTCGATAGCCATTGAATATAAGACTGGGCATCATTCCAACTCACATTAATCACCGGGCGCTTGTCACGCCCCCATTCCTTATCCGAGGGACGATAACCGTTACAGCCACCAGCTACCACGCAGGCATCCCAGTCTTGGAACGTGACCGTGTATTTTGCCATAGCAAAATTTGTGCCTGGAATCGGTACCATCTCGGGACATTCGACACATTTCTTCTTTTCTTCCTGTAATGTTTTTGCCTTACCTTCCAAGGCTGACATCTTAGGTTTTTGCCGTTTGCCTTTAGCGTTAAGCTGCGCCGTGCCCAATATCACATTGACCTTTTTTACTACGTCATCGCCCATACGAATTTCTTGTTCAAATATTCGATCACTAAAGGGATCAACTTTTTTTTGCACCTTCAACTTCAATCTGCCCGCCGACACCTTTACGTCTAAAGGGCATTCGCCTTTAAATTTGCCGTTAACCAACACCTCTGCCCCCACATCCTCACCTTGACAATTAACGCTCAAGACGGATCCGGCCGCATATAGGTTAATGGATGTCGCGAGAGATATGATTAACAGGAACAAAATACAAATTGATTTCATGAAATCTCCATTCTAAAAATTGGGACGCATTGTTATATTCACTTAAGAAAACTGCAAGGAGTATATCTACTTTGCCACTAAATATTTTTCTTTGCTACGAACAAATTTATCTTGCACATTGGCACTTTACCCATCACTACTTCTATATTTTGCTTTGGCTGATCAAAATAATCTGATAGTTGGATCCCGTTTTGACAAAAAGTTCGTTTTAAACTTCAGGCCAAACAGTAGCGCAATGACAATTTTCTAAAAATAGCCCACACGACTTACCGTTCCCAATATGTGTAGATACAGCACCAAGAAGCGCAAGTAAATCGAAGAAAGTTTTGACTGGATGAAAGACACTGGCCTGATGCGTATATTACGGCCTCGTGACTAAACATTGGTGGACCAACCAGCTATTCCTGTTTACAACAACTACAAGATGAAACAATTATTGGCGTAGTACACCAGAAATTTGCACAAAGACGGAAAAGCAGGAAACTTACCCATATTTTAAAGATACATTTTTTGAAGCTAAAAAGTGAAAGTTAGCTAAAAAATAATCCGCATGAGAAGGGAAAGGACGCTAGCTGAGGAGGCTTTCAGCAGCCTGTACACAATCCCTATATCATTCCTCGCTCTGCAAATGACAAGCACCCAGTTCCTGCTACGATGAAATGATCTATCACGCGCACATCCACCAACGCGAGCGCCTGTTTAAGTGTGTCTGTGAGCAGGCGGTCGGACTGGCTGGGCTCAGCCACGCCTGAAGGATGATTATGCGCCAAGATGACTCCAGCCGCGTTGTGATATAACGCACGTTTAACCACTTCGCGCGGATACACGCTAGTTTGGGTGAGCGTACCGTGGAACATTTCCTCTGATGCAACCACACAGTTTTGTGCGGTGAGGAAGACAACCAAGAACACTTCCTGTTCACGGCCCCTTAAAAGTAATCGAAGATAATCGCGTACCGCGCCCGGTGAGTTCAGCGCATCGCCCATGCGCATTACCTCTTGCAAGGCACGCCGCGACATTTCCAGCACAGCCTGCAGCTGAGCATATTTGGCCTGCCCCATACCGTATATGGTACAAAACTCTTCCTGGCTCGCGGCGAATAAACGGGTAAGTGTGCCAAACTGAGTTAGCAAATCACGTGCCAAATCCACCGCACTTTTACCCACTACACCGGTGCGCAAAAATATGGCCAGCAGCTCAGCATCAGAAAGTGAGGCCGCACCACGCTGAATTAACTTCTCCCGCGGCCGTTCACCCTCAGGCCAATTATTAATTCCCATTGCTCTCCCTTGCCTAAGCATGGTGGTTTTTTGATATGGAACAGCAGTTTTTGCTAATATGCACAGCATTATGGAACAAATTCAAACAAAGCGTATTGTGCTTGGTATTACCGGCGGTATTGCCGCCTATAAAGGCGCCGAATTAACTCGCCTATTGGTCAATCAGGGCATGCAGGTACAGGTTGCGATGACTGAAGCAGCGTGTCATTTCATCACGCCGCTCACCATGCAGGCGCTATCCGGCAAGCCGGTGTTCACCCATCAATGGGGCGAGCACACAGCTAATCATATGGCACACATCAATCTAAGCCGTGCCACCGATGTCATCATGATCGCGCCGGCTACAGCTGATTTCATCGCCAAGTTGGCGCACGGCTTGGCCGATGACCTGCTTTCCGCATTGTGTCTGGCTCGCAATTGTCCATTGCTGGTTGCCCCTGCAATGAATCGACAAATGTGGGAAAACCCAGCCACACAACGCAATATCCAGCAACTCATTGCTGATGGAGTAACTATTCTAGGCCCAGTTAGCGGTATGCAAGCATGTGGCGAAGAAGGACTAGGACGCATGCAGGAACCCGTAGAGTTGGCACGCGCGCTACTCACCTTTTTTCAGCCAAAATTACTATCCGGCGTTAAAGTTCTGCTGACTGCCGGGCCAACCTACGAAGCAATAGACGCAGTGCGCGGCATTACTAATCGCAGCTCCGGCAAAATGGGCTATGCCATCGCGCAAGCTGCGCTGGAACTAGGGGCAGAGGTGACATTGATTTCTGGTCCTACAGCCTTAGCCAGCCCCCATGGTGCCGCGCTAGTAAATGTCACCAGCGCGGCGGAAATGTTCGAGGCTGTCCAAAAACATGTCCCAGATGCCGATATTTTCATTGGCGTGGCAGCCGTAGGCGATTATCGCGTGGCACAACCGACCGGTCAGAAAATAAAG
>JBKJQT010000255.1:0-4620 GCA_046593855.1 Candidatus Nitrotoga sp.
GCAGCTGTACAAATCATCCTGGATACCATGCTTCTCTCCATGCTGGCCGCGCCTTTTCTAATCCAGCATACAGAAGCAATCGTTCGACGCATTGCGCCCTCGGAATGGATGAACCGCGCTATGCAGATCCATCAGATAGCAGTGCAAAGCATATCCGCCGATGCAAATATCATTATTTGTGGCTACGGGCGAAGTGGACAGTCGCTGGCGCGCTTTATGAAGCAGGAAAACGTTCAATTCATCGTACTCGATCTCGATTCACACCGTGTGCATGAGGCAGCGGCAGCGGGTGAGAACGTGGTGTATGGTGATGCCACCAAGCGTGAAGTACTTTTGGCTGCCGGGTTAATGCGCGCTAAAACTTTAGTTGTCACATACATCGACACTCACTCCGCACTCAAAATTTTACACCTAGTTAATGAACTACGCCCTGACTTACCAGTGGTGGTCAGAAGTGCCGACGAAACCCATATCGAGGCGCTCAAACAGGCTGGGGCGGCCGAAGTTGTGGCGGATGTGCTAGAAGGCAGCGTGATGCTGGCGTCGCAAGCACTGCTGATGTCGGGCGTGCCACTCAACCGCGTCGTCCGCCGCCTTCAGGAAAACCGGGCGCGCCGCTATAGCATGTTCAGCACCTACTTTCGTACCGCTGCGAATATAGTGGGTGAAGCCACAGAAAACTTACAGCCGCGTTTCCATAGCGTGTTGCTGGGAGAACGCGATTCTGCCGTGGGCAAAACGCTTGATGAAATTAATTTAGCCGAATTAAATGTGGAAGTAAATGCAGTACGTCGCCACAACATGCGCGGCAATCAGCCTGCGGGCAATATGATAATGCAAGCCGGTGACGTACTGGTACTGCTCGGTCAACCAAGGCCACTGGCAGCGGCGAAGAAACACTTGCGCGAGGGATAATTGAACGCTATGTCAGCAGGTGTCCAATGAAAGTCAGTTTCGCTTCTTTGACCCGGTTCCAATTAAAAGGAGCTGCGAATTGTCAGAGCAGGCAGCTGTTCGTTATTCATATCAATCCACATCCTCACATAATGATCAATCATAGCCCTCTGCTTAGACTCCAAACTCCGCTAAATTCATGTACACCACTTAAAAATCAAGCCCTATTAAACAATACTTTCTGTAAGTATCCACATGAAATGAGCGTACACTGGGTGGATTTATTCGTCACCTACATAATGCCGGATTAGTCCGGCTACCAGGAATACACATGAGCACGAAGCCAGCTGGCCCCAACTTGCTAAGCACGAAAGCTGAAATGCAACTTGTCCACGCACCAGAAAAGGACGGGGCGTTTCTCCCTGCCAAGGAACTTCTGCATGAACTGCAGGTGTATCAAATTGAACTGGAGATGCAAAATGAAGAGTTACGGCAGGCGCAAGTTGAACTGGAAGGGTCTCGTAATTGCTACGTGGATCTTTATGACTTCGCTCCCGTCGGTTACCTTACCCTCACCCGCGAAGCCCTGATCACCGAAGTTAATCTTACCGGTGCCACGCTACTCGGAATGGAACGTAACCAGCTCATGCACCACCGTTTTGCACATTGGGTCGTCGCAGAAGACGGCGAACGCTGGAACCGCTTTTTCGTGCGCGTGTTACAAGACGATGAGCGGCAGAGTTGTGAATTGGTACTCAAGCGGGGTCATGGCTCAGTCTTTCATGCCCAACTGGACTGCCTGCACATAAAGACTGTCAACGGTGGGCACTTAGTGCGCATCGCATTTAACGATATCAGCGAGCAAAAGCAGGCCGAAGAAGCGCTGCGCATTGCCGCCATCGCCTTCGAGTCACAGGAGGGGATCATGGTGACCGACGCTAACAGCGTCATCCAGCGGGTAAATAATGCCTTTACTCGCCTCACTGGTTACAGTGCGGAAGAGGTGGTGGGAAGAACACCAACGCTACTGAGTTCTGGACGGCATGACAAGGATTTTTACCAATGCATGCGGGCAACCCTGAATGAGCAGAAACACTGGCAGGGCGAGATGTGGAATAAACGCAAAAACGGCAAAATATATGCCGATTGGCTGACCATTACTGCCGTCACTGCTCCCGATGGGGACATCACTCATTACGTCGGAACCTTTTCAGATATCACCAGTAATCCAGAGTCATTGGCCGAGATCCACCGGTTGGCCTATTATGACTCACTCACCCATTTACCCAACCGCAGCATGCTGCTTGATCGCCTGAGACAGGCACTGGCTGCCAGCAGTCGTAGCAAGCATTATGGCGCCCTTCTGTTCCTGGATATGGATAATTTCAAGACGCTCAACTATACATACGGCCACTCTATCGGCGACTTGCTGCTGGTTGAAATCGCCCAACGTTTAACGGCTAATGTCCGCGAAGGCGATACTGAGGCCCGATTGGGCGGCGATGAGTTTGTATTGATGCTGGAAAATTTGAGCGAAAATACTCAGGAAGCGGTTATTGAAGCCGGCTTGATCGGCAAAAAAATACGCGATGCCGTTGCATTACCCTATATAGTTCAGGGTCTCGAATTATGGTGCACCGCCAGTATCGGGGTTAGCCTGTTTTATGGCCATGAGTCTTCCGTCGATGACCTGCTCAAACACTCCGACTTCGCGATGTACCATGCCAAAAATGAGGGACGCAACGGAATTCGATTCTTTGACCCCGAAATGCAGGCCACGTTGGTCGAACGGAGCGCACTGGAAAGCGATCTGCGCCATGCACTGGGACGGGGGCAACTGCGCCTCTACTACCAGATACAGGTCAACAATGAGCGCCGTGCCATCGGTGCCGAGGCATTGCTCCGCTGGGTGCATCCCGAACGCGGCCTGATTCTTCCGGAACAGTTCATCCCGTTGGCCGAAAAAACTGGCCTGATCGTACCGATTGGAGTGTGGGTACTGCAAACAGCGTGTGCTCAGCTCAGGAACTGGTCCACAAATCCGGCCACCAGCAGCCTGCAACTCTCCCTCAATGCCAGTGCGCTCGAGTTACGCCAGCCGGATTTCGTCGAACAAGTGCGGCGGGCCATCACCACAAACGATATCAATCCGGCACTTCTGAAAATCGAACTGACCGAGAGCTTGCTAGTCGCCAATGTCAGTGATACCGTTGTTAAGATGAATGCTCTCAAGACGCTCGGCATCAGTTTTTCGATGGATGATTTCGGCACCGCTTATTCTTCACTCGCCTACCTAAAACAACTCCCGCTGGATCAATTGAAGATTGATCAATCCTTCATCCGCGATCTGGGCGACAATCCCAGTAATGCAGCACTTGTACAGTCCATCATCCTCATGGGCCGCACCTTCGGCTTAGACGTCATTGCCGAGGGGGTAGAGGCCGAAGCGCAGCTGGAGTTTCTAAATTTACATGGCTGCGACGCTTATCAGGGATATCTGTTTAGCCGCCCGCTGCCGCTAGAGGAGTTCGAGGCGTTTGTTAAGCAAGTTGATGCACCAAGAAGGGCCACTGCCTTGAATCCGTACAGTGTAAACCGCAGTTACGCCCAACCCGGTTGAGGTGAATCATTTAAGAAGCGCGAGCGTTTTTTATATATGGAATAAACCACGACAACCATGTCCGGTTTTATATGCCACAATAAGAACGACTACAAGCACCGTCAGCCAGCCCATTGAAAGACTTTGTTAGCCTTACTATAACAATCTGTTTCATAGCAATGTATGTTAAAAAAACTCCCGCCCTCCATTACCGCACTACTGCTGCAATCAGCAGCGGTAGTGCTCATGTTGCTTACGGTAAACGTTACGGGAAGGTATGACTCACCGTTATTATTTGCTTTGCTTTGCGGTCTGCTCGCCGCCACGTTCAGTTTCTTTGCCGGACTTGCCAAGTGGTGGTTAGTCATCCAGCTGATGTTCGCGCCAGCCTTGGTGCTGATGCTCGCAGTCAAATTGCCACCGACTCTTTTTCTCGGCGCATTTCTGGCATTACTACTTGTATATTGGAGCACTTTTCGCACACAAGTCCCGCTGTATTTTTCCAGTAATAAAGTGTGGCATGCCTTGGAGCACTTGCTGCCTGTTGCAAAAACTGATTCGCGTTTCACCTTCATTGATTTGGGTTCCGGTTTAGGCGGAGTATTGACGCATCTTGCCCGCGTTCGCCCGGACGGACGATACATCGGCGTGGAAGCAGCACCCTTACCTTTTTTCTGGAGTTGGTTGCGTATCGGGCTAGGCCGCCACCGCAACTGCCAAGTGCAGTGGGGGAATTTATGGGACTGCGATTTATCGCTGTACGATGTGGTGTTTGCCTACCTCTCACCAGTACCGATGGGAAAGCTCTGGCACAAAGCACGTGCCGAAATGCGTCCTGGCACAATGTTTATCAGCAGTACCTTTAGCATACTTGATCAAACAAACCATGAAACCGTACAAGTAGATGATTTGCATCATTCCACTCTGTTTATCTGGCATATGTAATGATTGGCCAGGATAAGTGAAGCATTTTGTTTATTGATAAACTTGAGCCGTTCTATGCGGAAATAGCGCTGCCAATATGCATCATAAAACAAGGTTACTGCTAGACTCTGATGCGCCGATCACTCGATTGCGCCCAGCCTGCTTGGCCCGATAAAGTGCAGCATCAGCTCGTGGCAATACCT
>JBKJQT010000095.1:0-7811 GCA_046593855.1 Candidatus Nitrotoga sp.
ATTGCGGCTGGCCACCACGCCACTGAACGCTATGGTGTCCAGGCTCTGGGTGCGCACCTTGCCGAGCATTTTGGTATAGAACACCGTTTTTTCGAGCTAGAAAATCCGATTTAAGAACATACATTAACGTACGTGATTTACACGTAATTTATCGAGTGATACCACTGAAATTGCAGCGCTTCTTGAAGACTCACGTAGAGCTGTGTTGGCGAAATGCAAAGCATCGCGATGCGTCACAAACAGATTTTGTATTAGATCTGAGGCTTCATTTAGCAGTGCATCCGGAGTGGTGGAAAAACGCAGAAGGAAATCCATGTTGCGCGGGTAATAAGAAGTCCATTGCCAAGCCAGGAAACTCTCATTGTTCTTAAAGCCTGCCTGTTGAAAAGTATTATGTAGTGTTTTAATGGCACTCAACTGTTTTTGTTCGAGTGTGGGCACCGTACTCCACATCAGTCCATAGTAAATACGTAGGGTGTCGCCCAAATGTTGCTGTTCCAGCATGGGACGTAGGTAGAGCTTTTGTTCTGTTTCAGGTTCCAGGTACAGTCCAACTAAGCACTCAGTTGCGTTGCGATCTTCGGTAGTTGATGTGCGCCACTCTGACGTATTTGCTACGATACTTTCGCTTAATGCCAGCCAGAAGTCATTGTTCAATTTCTGGCGTGTTCCATCCACCTGGTTTGCCACACTAAGCGCCAAAGGCAGGTTTTCCTTTTGGGCGAAAAAGTTTAGCACCGCTTGTTCTTCGTTCATTTACCCATCCTTAAAATTAGAAATAAAATTATATGGATTAATTATTATCTTATTAAATAATTATAATTAGTCTTGCTATTTTTTTATGTAAAGTTCAAGTTACTAATCTAAAAATACACAGTTTACAAATTGAATTTCCGTACCATACCGTTCTTATATCCTAACTTGGTTATTTTTATTCAATAAAATTTTTATAAATCAAGTATACAGTTGGAATGAATACTTTAGCAGACAATCTGCGCAGCAGATGCTCACAAATCTAAATTTTAGAGGTTCATATATGTCCGACGCCGAAATGCTCCTGCAGGAGGTTTCTACTTACCTGAAGCCCAAGGATATCGAGCATATTCGGCAGGCACTTAAATTTAGTGGTCAAGCACACGAAGGTCAACTACGTAAGTCCGGTGAGCCCTATATTTCGCATCCCATTGCCGTCGCTCGAATTCTTACCCCACTGCACCTCGATGCACAAGCCATCATGGCGGCATTGCTGCATGACGTGGTGGAAGACACTCATATTAGCAATGAAGAAGTAGCTAATATATTCGGCAAATCGGTGGCTGAACTGGTTGATGGTTTGAGTAAGCTTGACAAGATTGAATTTCAGACTAAGGAGGATGCACAGGCGGAAAATTTCCGAAAAATGCTGTTGGCGATGGCACGTGATGTGCGCGTCATCCTGATTAAACTGGCTGATCGCCTGCATAATATGCGCACGCTAAAATCGATGTCGCGTGAAAAATGCGAACGCATTGCGCGTGAGACCATGGAAATTTACGCACCAATTGCTAATCGCTTGGGCCTCAATGTCATCTATCAGGAATTGGAAGATTTAGGTTTTAAGCACCTGCACCCTAAGCGCTATGAAGTTCTGTCTAAGGCTCTCAAAGTCGCACGCGGTAATCGTCGTGAGGTAGTAGGAAAAATCCAGGAAGCCATTCGCCAGCGCTTGGAAGAGCATCACCTCACTGCCCAAATACAAGGGCGTGAAAAACATCTATATGGCATCTACCAGAAAATGCAGGCAAAATCGCTGGCCTTCGCGCAAGTACAGGATATTTATGGTTTCCGCGTGATGTTGGATGATGTACCCTCCTGTTATTTGGCGCTGGGATTGCTACATGCTTTATATAAACCGATTCCCGGCAAGTTTAAAGATTACATTGCAATCCCTAAGGCGAACGCTTATCAGTCGTTGCATACTACTCTGTTTGGGCCATTTGGGACTCCTATCGAAGTGCAGATTCGCACTCAGGAAATGCACAAAATAGCTGAGGCTGGTGTTGCCTCGCACTGGTTATACAAGACTGCGCAGACACCATTCAATGATCTGCACAAAAAAACCCATCAGTGGCTGCAAAGCTTATTGGAAAGCTTAAGCCAGAGTGGTGATTCGGTGGAGTTTCTTGAACACCTAAAGGTAGATTTATTCCCAGATGAAGTTTACGTGTTTACGCCCAAAGGAAAAATTCTCGCGCTGCCACGTGGCGCAACGGCTGTGGACTTTGCTTATAGTGTGCATACCGACATCGGAAATCGCTGTGTGGCTGTCAAAGTAAACTTTGAGCTAGCACCATTACGTGTCGAGATGAAAAATGGCGACCGTGTGGAAATCATCACCGCGACGCATGCTCACCCTAATCCCGCATGGCTCGGCTATGTAGTCACCAGCAAGGCACGCAGCCAGATTCGGCATGCACTTAAAACTATGCACTTTGACGAATCCTCTGCGCTGGGGGAACGCCTTCTGAACCAAGCTCTATCTTCACTAGGTCTTAAGAAGCAGGACATTGAAGACAACCATTGGGAAAAGTTGCTTAAGGATACCGGGGTAAAATCGCGCGAAGAAATTTTCGCTGATATTGCTTTAGGACGTCGTCTGAACATGGTTATTGCACGCCAACTTGCACGTATTGGAGAGGCCGGTACACAAGAACATCCCCCACTCAGCAGTGTAATCACAATCCTTGGCACGGAAGGTATGGCAGTACAGTTTGCTAAATGCTGTCGCCCCATTCCAGGGGATCCTATCATCGGCATTATAAAAAAAGGCCAAGGGTTGGTAGTTCATACACATGACTGCCCAGTGTTATGCAAGGGACGCGGCGGCATGGACAAATGGCTGGACGTGGTGTGGGACAAGCACATCAACAGACCCTTTGAGGTGAGTATTAAATTAATCGTAGCCAATCAACGTGGAGTCTTGGCAAAGGTAGCAGCAGCGATTGCTGATGCCGAATCCAACATCGAAAACGTTCACTTCACCAATGAAGGTAATTACACTACACTGTATTTTACTTTGCAGGTGAGCAACCGTATACATTTAGCCAACGTGATGCGTGGTCTGCGCGGAATATCCGAGGTAATACGCATTACCAGAATTAAGAGCGTACCTGTCTAAGGGAACTTCTAATTCCATTTCAACTTCAATAAATCTGTAATAATCCAATTGCCATGCGGCAATGGTCTTCACCGTTGACGGATTATTTTCGAGTGCTAGCAAGGTCACTTCGAATTGATCCTCCAAGTCATCAAGACTCTCGAACTTTGTTGTGAAATATTTCTTACGTGATATCTCATACATGTTAGACCGGGTTGAGGTAAGGTGCATAAGGTGGCAAGGGCAGTAATTTCTTGTTTCGTGGCAGTTTGAGTGATGGTCCGTGCTGTTGAGCACTATGACGATCTTTTCATTTGGGTAGCGTGCATCTATCTCCTTCAGAAATAGTTGCCTCTACGCTTCAAAGTTAAATTTTGAGGCGTTAAACAGTCTGGCAAAGGAGGCTACGGATCCGAATATGACCATACGGGACGGGGTAACTCAGCACATGTATAATCTGGCCTATGAAGGGATCGCATATCAGGTTCGCGACTTGCTCTCCTTTATGCGTTTTCTGATTCCGCAACTGAGAGGCAGGATACCCGACGCCAATACAATCTGGCTATTCCGGATTAATTTAAAGATCTAGGCAGTGCTGCATTCTTGATGAAATTTATTTTTGAAATCATTTTTTAGGATTTATTGTGTGCAGTGTCAAAATTCAGAAATCAAACCGATTGCTTTGGCTGCTATGTTCACAATAGCTTGCAAAGAACCGCTTATGTGAGCAGTTGTATAAGTTCCAATTAGTGAGCAACGCTACATTAGCAGGGTGTTGGGCTTAGGGTTTTGTTGCAATTGTCCGAAAATTCCCCACTGACCATCGACGACGTTTTTAAATCAATGCCAAATGAAAAAATCTGAAATTAAATTCAACATTACTCTCGACGGCAAAAAAATACCTGAAAAAATAGAGTGGGACGCATCTGACATCCAAGAACAAACTACAACTGCCAATGCAGTAATGATCGCTCTATGGGATGCTAAGGCGAAAAATACGCTGTGTATTGATTTATGGACCCAAAACATGATGAAAGAGGATATGAAAAAATTTTATCATCAAAGTCTTTTATTCATGGCAGATAATTTTGAACGTGCTACCGGTGATGTGGAAACCTCGCAAGCGATGCAAAATTTTGCCCAGACGTTGGGAAAGAAAATGAATCTGGTAATGGAAAATAAATTTGCTGCTTTAAAAAGTGATTAATTCAATCAGAGTGAGCATCGCACTCTAACATATCGATATAACCATGCACTGTTACTTCAGGGACTGTTACATATTGCACCAATTCCATTATGTATATATTTTTTATATTTCATATTTTAAGTTAAGCTTATAAGCTTTTTCTTTTACAACTATGTTCGCAATTTCACCAGTCTGGTGTTCTATGCATAACGGGCTGATGCACTCTTCAAGTGGACGGGAAATGCCGCACAAGATTGCCTCATGCGATATTGTTACCGGGTAGTCAAATGGCTTAAAGCCTTTCAATTAACATTTCTTTAAGGGATTAATTAAAAATGACGAAATCTGAAATTAAATTTACAGTCACCCTCGACGACAACATGGTGGCAGAAAAAATTGACTGGACTGCTTCTGGTGCAGAGGAGCACAACACGAGTAAAGGCGTAATGATTTCAGTTTGGGATACAAAGGAAAGCAATACAATGCGAATTGATTTCTGGACTAAAGACATGATGGTTGATGAAATGTGTCAGTTTTATCACCAGACTTTTTTATCAATGGCTGATACTTTCGAACGTGCTACCGGAGAAACGGAAGTAGCGAAGTTAATGCGTAATTTTGCCCAGCAGTTTGGCGAAAAAGTGGATCTGTTCACGAACAAAAAATTTGATGCATAACGTCAAACTAATAAGGGTATATGGTGATATGTTTTTTCGTCGTTAAATTGGATTATTAAAATAAAGAGAAAATTTGTGAAAACTATCGGAGAACTAAGACAGGCTCTTGAAGGTGTGCCTGATGACCGTGTGCTGAAGGCGCAGGTAATAGCCAAAGACGGGGGCTCGTGGACACTGAATGTCGAATTTTGCGCTTTGGTACCGGCTGGTTCAAGTATACCAGGAGGCTCTATGGCGGTGTTAAAATTAACTCATCCCGAATTGGAAACCATGCCAGAGTGGCCCGCACCTACGTGATATGACACCCTAATTATGATGGATATCACCCCGCTTATTCTCGCCTTCATTCTCGGCATTATTGAAGGCCTGACAGAATTCCTGCCTATTTCCAGTACTGGTCACCTGATTATTGCTGGGGACTTACTCAACTTTAATGATGAGAGGGGCAAAGTATTCATGATTGTAATTCAGCTGGGTGCGATTTTGGCAGTGGTATGGGAATTCCGAGCCAAGCTATTGGCAGTAACGCGTGGTTTAGTGGTGCGCGAACCTGTTGCCTGGCGCTTTGCCAGTAACGTGTTGGTGGCATTTCTGCCAGCTGTCGGGCTTGGGCTAATATTCCACCACTGGATCAAGACCTATCTATTTAATCCTTATACGGTAGCGATAGCGCTAATCGGGGGAGGGTTGGTGATTCTGTGGGTGGAGAAACGAGCGTTTCACCCGCACATTAAAAGTATCGAAGATATGTGCTGGCAGGATGCAATCAAGGTGGGATTTGCTCAGTCGGTGGCTATGTTTCCTGGCGTTTCTCGCTCCGGCGCAACTATCATGGGCGGGATGATTTTTGGACTTGATCGTCGAGTTGCAACCGAGTTTTCATTTTTTCTTGCTATTCCTACCATGTTCGGAGCAACCGTACTCGACCTTTACAAGAACTGGCATTTGTTATCAGCCACAGATATACCAGTATTCGTAGTAGGCTTTATTGCCGCGTTCGTTAGCGCCTATCTGGCAGTAGCGGCCTTACTTAAATTTATTTCCAATCATACTTTTGTGGGGTTTGCCTGGTATCGAATTGTATTTGGCCTGCTAGTCTTGGTTACCGCCTATACCGGTGTTATAAAATGGTAGATTCTCCAAGTCATTAGCTATCGACAGTCCTGTGGTTAGCTAGCTTTGTTCCCATGGTAATTTACGTGCGCGCCAGCCACTCAGCACATTACGGTGTTTGTTTGCGTCTTTATCGCCTTCAAAGCCTTCCAGCACGTTGTAGGATTCGACATAACCGGCTTCGGTCGCAGCTATGGCGGCATTATGAGATCGACCACCACTGCGGCATATAAATAATACCAATGCCTTCTTGTCCACCTGCTGCTCAAGCTGTGCTATAAAATACGGATTGAGTTTCATGCCGGGATAGGTAGTCCATTCAATTTCCACTGCATCGGGAATATGTCCCACCCAGTCCAACTCAGCCCGTGTGCGTACGTCGACCAGCTTGGTGCCGGGCGCAGCTTGCTGTATTTCGTAAGCTTCATCCGGCAGTAGGGCGCCCTCGTAGGGTAAATTCATTTCTTTTGCGCGTTTTTGCGCGGCGTTCAAAATTTCTGTAATTTTCCCCATGGCATTTCTCCGCTATTGTTCAATGTAGAATCCGCACGCATTGCTCGCAGAGCAGGAACAAAAACATAGGTGCGATGAACCAGACAGTAACCGGTGGTGCGACAATTGTGGATGAATTTATCGGCACGCGAGAAACATCATTCAAAGTAAATCCAATGCTCCATTGGATATAATCGCTTCCATAGAGAATTTGAACATCGTTAAACACTAGCAAAATATTTTTGTTCAGCTTATAAAGCTAAATATTATTTCACTACTTGTTGATCGGCCATCCTCAGTCCATTCAACTTAATTATTGTCTGGACTGAGAAAAGAGCACTTTATACTTTCATATTCCATTTATAGCCGAATTCGTCATTGCCAGTTTCAACCGGCACTATTTTGTGAGGTGTGTGCGGTGAAGCAGGTGCAGGCTCATCGAGAGAAGGCCCTTCCTTGGTCAAAGTGAACACTACTGGCTCAGGTTTATCATCCTGAAGTGGTGAATAAAGCAAAGGGGCATTCGCGCGAGTATCAGGGTTTAAAAACCGAGTTTCATCTACATCTTTTAATATTTTAAGATATTTTTGCTTGGCTTCCCAGCTAGGCAGTAAACTGTCATTGTGCTTGATCTCTTTGCTGCTGGATACAACGAAACCATCACCTTCCACTTGGCTCAGCGCGTTAAGTGCATTCTCAGAATACTCATATTTGCCCTCTTGATTTTTTCGCGCCATAACATCAATCGAGCAGTGATGTGGTGCAAGCAAGATATGCCAACTAAGTTTGTCGGCATTATTTTGATAACTCTGCCAAATCCGATCCCAAGCTTCGACTGTCGCATCTCCTCCCAACATGATTCGATTTGTTCCACCGAACACTTTAACTGTCCAACGTATGACTAAGCTACTATCGTTAACGTTAGGTTGATCGTTATTCGCTATAGCTTTGGATATCTCACCTTCTTTTTGGATAGGAGAAATAATATGTGCTTCAATATTTCGCGAAAAAGTTTTAACTAATCCAGATGATGACGTTGCATCCAATTTGCTAATTCTATTGCCATTCAATTCTGATTCTTTACTACCTTGGAGATTCAGCCGGCGTTTAATCTCTTGAAATACTGGTTTAGATTCATCAGTCTCATATTGTGGGTCAGTAAAGCAAGGGTTGATCCATATCTCCTCAATAAGAATCAATTTATCAT
>JBKJQT010000146.1:0-6850 GCA_046593855.1 Candidatus Nitrotoga sp.
TCAATCAATCGCCTTGGCACGTATACCCACCGCAATACAAATAGGCGACACGGTACAGGTGGCGATTCGCGATAAAATGTTGGCGGCGAAGGTAGTGAAATACCCGTTCGTACGTAACGGCAAAGGCTTAATCTAATTTTTACTTTTTAAAGGATATAACCATGAGCAATTCAAACAATCTGCCAGGTAACCTGAAGTACACCACATCCCACGAGTGGATCAAAAAAGAGGCCGACGGCACGATCACTATCGGCATCACCCAGCATGCACAGGAACTGTTAGGCGACATGGTATTCATAGAAAATCCAGCGGTTGGCCGCCAACTGAAAGCCAAGGAAGAATGTGCAGTAGCGGAATCGGTAAAGGCTGCGGCTGACATTTATGCACCTGTTACCGGTGTAGTGATCGCAGTTAATTCTGAACTCGGCACTGCGCCAGAAAAGATCAATGCAGATCCTTATTCCGCATGGATGTTCAAAATGAAACCAGATAATGCCGCCGACGTAGACGCGTTAATGGATGCTGCAGCGTATCAGACGTTGGTCGATAGTGAAGCACATTAAAATGCTGTACTGAATGAGATAATTCCCGCTTCTAATACCTATTTATACTCCTTTAAAAAATAAAGCCAGCAATGATTACAACCGATAAATTTGTAAACCGTCATAACGGTCCGCGCGAAAATGATATTAAGGCAATGCTTGATACAATTGGTGCAAGCTCTGTAGATGCATTAATTGATCAGACCATTCCCGCTGCGATCCGCTTAAAAAAACCATTGGGCTTACCCCCTGGGATGACTGAATATCAATACCACAAGCATTTACGTGGCGTTGCGGCAAAGAATAAAGTTTTTAAAACCTATATTGGTTTAGGTTATTACAACACGATAATTCCGCCTGTTATTCAGAGAAATGTTTTAGAAAATCCGGGTTGGTATACCGCTTACACTCCTTATCAGGCTGAGATTTCACAAGGCCGTTTAGAGGCATTGTTGAATTTCCAAACCATGATTATGGATTTAACAGGAATGGAAATAGCAAATGCATCATTGCTGGATGAATCCACTGCAGCAGCTGAATCAATGGCAATGTTATTCAACAATCGCACACACCGAGCAATTGAAAATGGAGCGAACAAGTTTTTGGTTTCCAACGAATGTTACCCGCATACTATCGATTTATTAAAAACACGTTCAGCTCCAATGGGAATTGAATTAGTGATTGGTGACTTTAAAACTGAAACGCTGGATAGCAGTATTTACGGTGCATTGCTTCAATATCCAACCGCTGATGGCAAAGTGTACGATTACGCTGACTTTGCAAAAAAAGCAAAAGCAAATGGAACCACCATTGCTGTAGCAGCCGATATTCTGAGTTTAGTATTACTGACCCCTCCAGGCGAATGGGGAGCTGATGTTGTGGTTGGTTCCACACAACGCTTTGGTGTCCCCATGGGCTACGGTGGCCCGCACGCTGCATATTTCGCTTGCCGTGAAGAATATAAACGGTCCATTCCTGGCCGCATCATTGGTGTTTCAATTGACGCGGACGGAAATCAAGCATTACGTATGGCATTACAAACACGCGAGCAACACATACGTAGAGATAAAGCCACCTCCAATATCTGTACCGCCCAAGCGTTATTAGCCATTATGGCAAGTATGTATGCGGTATATCACGGTCCAGAAGGCCTCAAAGGAATTGCACAACAAGTGCATTGTACTGCTATAACATTGGCAACCGAGTTGAAGAACTTAGGCTATATTATTGAAGATGGAATTTATTTTGATACTATCAAAATCAATGGAACAGACAATGCGAAAATTAAGAAATTAGCGGAAGCAGTACAAATTAATTTTCGTTATACGGATGATGCGATCACTATTTCTGTTGATCAAACTATCGATACCGATGATTTGAATGCACTTATTAATGTATTCGCACAAGCCGTTGACAAAACCACTTCCAAAATTACTGAAGAACAAATTTTTAATCAAAAATCTTTGATCAAAAATCGTCAATCTCTTATCCTCCAACATCCTGTATTTAATATTTACCATTCCGAATCTGAGCTGATGCGGTATATCAAGCGCTTGGAAAATAAGGATTTATCTTTGACGCATTCAATGATTTCATTAGGTTCTTGTACTATGAAATTAAATGCCGCCTCCGAATTAATGCCTATTACATGGCCGGAATTTGCCCATATACACCCCTTTGTACCCGCTGAACAAGCGGCGGGTTACCATGAAATAATCGATGACCTGGATAAATCATTAAGTGAGATTACAGGTTTCGAAAAAATGAGTTTTCAGCCCAACAGCGGCGCTCAGGGCGAATATGCTGGATTATTGGTCATTCAGGCATATCATCAATCACGTGGTGATGCACACAGAAATATTGCTCTTATTCCCACATCGGCACATGGCACCAATCCTGCCAGTGCGGCAATGTGTGGCCTAAAGATAGTCTTGGTGAAATGTGACAAAGTAGGAAATATTGATGTAAACGAATTGCGTGAAAAAGCAACTCAGCATAAAGATAATCTGGCATGTTTAATGATTACGTACCCAAGCACTCACGGTGTTTACGAAGAAAGTATCATCGAGATTACCAACATCATTCATGAGAATGGCGGACAAGTTTATATGGACGGCGCCAACATGAATGCACAGGTTGGCTTAACCAGCCCGGGAAATATTGGCGCGGATGTTTGCCATTTGAACTTACATAAAACTTTTGCAATTCCACACGGTGGTGGCGGTCCAGGTATGGGACCCATTGGCGTTGCAAAACACTTGGCTCCTTTTTTGCCTTCACATTCATTAGTAAAAACTGGAGGGGTAAGTGGCATACACGCAGTATCAGCAGCGCCTTACGGTAGTGCTTTAATTTTATTGGTATCTTATGGATATATAAAAATGTTAGGCCGAGATGGTGTTACAGAAGCAACACGCATCGCAATTTTAAATGCCAACTATATTAAAGAGTCATTAAAAAATTATTTCCCTACCTTATATAGTGGTGCAAATGGACGTTGCGCGCACGAAATGATTTTAGCCTGCGTTGCGTTTAAAAGAGACGCTGGGATAGAAGTAGGAGATATTGCGAAGCGATTAATGGACTATGGATATCATGCACCGACAGTTTCATTTCCGGTACCCGATACATTAATGATTGAACCAACAGAAAGTGAATCCAAAGAAGAATTGGATCGTTTCTGCTCTGCTATGATTTCTATACGTAAAGAAATTGATGAAATAATTACAGGTATAGCGGATAAAGAAGATAACGTACTTAAGAATGCACCGCATACAGCGAAATCAGTTCTCACGAGCAATTGGAAACACAGCTATTCACGCGAAAAAGCCGTTTATCCATTAAAGTGGATACAAGACAACAAATTCTGGCCAAGTGTTGCCCGTGTAGACAATGTCCGGGGTGATAAAAATCTGATTTGTGCTTGCCCACCAATACAATCGTATGCAAATGATACGCTTTAACCCACCTTAACAAAAGAAAGAAATCATGGCTAATGAAACTTCAACTAACACTGCTGTCACCTTAAATGGTACGCCCATTACGCTGTTCGGCACCTTTCCCACCGTTGGTCAAATTGCCCCTGAATTCACACTAGTGGACAAAGACCTAAAAGATGTGGCGTTAAAAGACTTTGGCGGCAAGCGCAAGGTACTTAACATTGTGCCTAGTTTAGATACCGCCGTGTGCGCCACTTCTACGCGCAAATTCAACGAGGCGGCAAGTAAGCTCGACAACACAGTGGTGCTGGTGATTTCCGCCGACTTACCCTTTGCCATGAGTCGCTTTTGCGTGGCTGAAGGATTGAACAATGTTACTACGCTGTCCTTAATGCGCGGACGGGATTTCATGCGGAACTACGGCGTAAAGATTGCTGATTCTATATTACGTGGCGTAACCGCACGCGCTGTGCTAGTTCTGGATGAAAATAACCACGTGTTGCACGCAGAATTAGTGGACGACATCACGCATGAACCTGACTATCAAGCAGCGTTAAGTACACTAATGCAGACTAATCAACAAGGTTAAAATAATCAAGCAACCTTCACCTCTTCCAAGCAGGAATGCAACGATGAAATTTTTCCAATTTCATACATTCTTCAACTTCATTCCGTCTCCAAATCATTAAGGAAAGTAGGAAAGGGGGGCGAGTCTCAATACTGTTCGTTTAAGAAAAATAAGTTAAATAAAATCAAAGTATTGAACAGACAAAACACTCCGTCAAGCGCGCTATCCGAACAGAATTGGGGCGAGTCTGGCAATCATGCATTTGTTAGCGGCAATTTACTGCATCGTATACATACTTCGTTAAACAGCTCAAGCTAGTTGAGCCTATCTTCGTCATCAAGATAGATTGCACCTTTAAGCAAAATCAAATGCTTTGGTGATCGTTTATGTGTCAAAACATCCGATTTGTGTGATAATGATCATTAGCAAATAAAGAGCGTTTATTTTTCATATACACTCCGGCATTTTCTTAATCCTGCCTGATGCGCTAGGGGTGCATTGTCCACTGATGAAATCTCCCTCTGTCGCAAACATGAGCACCATATTCCACGCCTTTATAAGGCGTTCCATGGCCATCAATCTTAATTTATCAGTGTCGAAAGGTTTGCGCCTTGCCATCGGGCTTTCAAGTCTGCTCATCGCGACATTCTCCGTCTCAAATAGTTGCGCTCACAGCACCGAGCCGCTGCAGTCCTCTACACTCATATCGGACGACGTCGATGATGTGCCAGAAAACGCAGCCCGGAACTCTCCGCACGTGCCACCGGCACCCCTGCCAGTTCCCATTGCCGAGCAAATTCAGCCGACATTGTCCAGAGCCCTCGCAATAGCGGCGATACCGTCGGGTCCGAACGCCCATACCATGGGCACCTTTGGATCGCCACACAACTGGCCAATCATGCCGATCGCCATGATGCTGATGCCCGATGGAACAGTCCTCGCCTACGGCACGGATAAAGAGGGCAAGCAAGACACACAGCAATACGCAGTCTGGAATACCACCATAGCCCCAGATTGGAATCCCGGGACACAAACCAGTACAGCCTTCAAGCTTTTGGCCAATAACACCAAGTCAAACATTTTCTGCAGCGCTCAAGTGCATCTCTCATCAAAGCGCGCCCTCATCATTGGCGGCGATGTGGACAACATATTCGACAATGCGACCAATGCCGGAAACAATAATGTCGTAGTCTTCGAATCTCAAAATGGCACCACGGAGCCTCGCATCAGGATCGAAACTGCTAAGATGCCAAGGCCTCGGTGGTACCCCACGGCGGTTACCCTGCCAAACAGAGACACACTCGTACTGGGCGGGCAGTTGACACCGAAGGACAATAATGGTACCCCGACGACTGCTGATGATGTATTAGCGACTTACCCCGCCTCCACACCAGATATCCGCGCGAATACGGGGATGTGGACGACGCTTAGTAACGCAGGAGACACCCTCGGCGACAGTGCTTATGGATCATCGGACACGGACAAAAATAGCTGGTTTTACCCTCGCGCCTGGGTAGACCCAAGTGGCAAAGTGTTTATCCTGACCCACTCTGGTAAAATGTTCAATCTGGACACAGGAGGAGACGGTACGCTGAGGCAATACTCCACCAAAGTTACTACAGCAAGCTCGCCTAAATTGTCGAGCGTCATGTTTGCCCCAGGAAAGATTCTTTCTATCCGCAACGGCAGGGTGGCGATGGTTGTAAATATCAATGGAACCCCTGTGACTGAGCCGGTTGTGACAAAGATCGCCCCCTTGTATAAGGATCGTGCATACGGCTCACTCACGGTGCTAGCAGATGGCAAAGTATGGGCGAATGGTGGAACATCCAATCCAGCTCAAGATCCCAAGAATGATGGCCAATCAACAGCTGAGCTCGACGCCACCAATCTAGATTCTGAGATCTGGGATCCTAACTCCGCTACTTGGAAAACAGATCCGTGGAAGGCCACCGCACAGGCACTATACGCACGTCACTATCACTCATCGGCACTGCTCCTTCCGGACGGGAGCGTCATGACCGCCGGAGGTGGGGCCCCCGGACCGCAGACCAATCTCAATGGCGAGATCTATTATCCACCCTATCTGTTTAACTCTAGCAACAATCCAGCGACTCGCCCCACCATCCAATCGATCAAGAATGACGCCGGCGTCCTTACGAACCACATTCGTTGGAATCAAGAAATGACGGTCACTGCAGGTACAGGCAACAAAATCAATCGGATCACGCTCGTGCGTGCCGGTGCCGCGACACATACCTTTAACAATGAAACACGGTTTTTCGACTTGGATATATCCCAGGGAGAAGATACCAATGTGGTCAAGGTGTCTACTCCCAAAAATGCCAAAGAGGCGCCCCCCGGCTACTACATGGTCTTCGCGTGGAATGTCCAGGGGGTCCCTTCCGTATCAAAAATCATTGAAATTAGTTATTAGCCGTGCGAATAGGCAGTGGCATTAATGGACGCTCACGGGTAAAAAGTAAAATGAGCGGCATATCTTGCAATCGTACATTGAACGATTAAGAATAATGCCCTGAACGTCCTCTCGGTAAACACTTTGGTCAGCTCCATGTACTGCTCGATATCCGTCTACAGATGCCTCGCGCCTGCCTGCCAGATTAACTTCCTTGCCGATATTGATTAAGCACTCCGGCGCTAAAATCGATATAGCCTGACTCCCTACATCACCAACCAAGCTCGTCACGTTAGCTCGATTACTGTGCAGCTTTTCCTGCAGCCAAACTTTGATATGTGACTGATAAGACACATCACAAGAGTACGCGGCAGCTTTAATTGAA
>JBKJQT010000248.1:0-2844 GCA_046593855.1 Candidatus Nitrotoga sp.
GCCGGCAATTACTACCTGTCCGGGTGTGTTGAAATTGACGGCTTCCAATACTTCGTTTTGAGCGGCCTCAATGCACACTTTGAGCACGCTTTCGTCATCTAACCCAAGAATTGCAGCAATGCCCCCTACACCGTCCGGCACGGCTTCTTGCATACATTCAGCTCGATAACGCACCAGTGGCAAAGCATCAGCAAATTGAAGCGCTCCACCTACCACCAGCGCGGTGTATTCGCCGAGGCTGTGACCAGCCAGCAATTCCGGTGCCGGAGCATTCAAGCTTTGCCAGGCGCGATACACCGCGACTCCGGCAGTAAGCATGAGGGGCTGAGTATTTACAGTAGCGTTGAGTTCCGCATCGCTGCCTTCCGCAACCAATTTCCATAAGTCTTGGTGCAATATATTGGAAGCTTCGGCAAAAGTATCACGCACTATGGGGAAGTCGGCATAATGGTTCATCATGCCGCGTGATTGCGAGCCTTGCCCTGGAAAAACGAAAGCGAATTTAGTTATAAGCACTTGGAGAATATTACGAGAAGTTACCAGCGCATCAGAACTGCACCCCAGGTAAAACCACCGCCGACTGCCTCCAGTAGCACATGCTGACCGGATTGAATGCGCCCATCGCGCACTGCGGTGTCGAGCGCTAGCGGAATGGATGCCGCCGATGTATTGCCATGATGGGCAACGGTCACTACAACTTTATCCATGCTCAGCCCAAGCTTCTTAGCTGTAGCTTCCATTATGCGAATATTGGCTTGGTGAGGAACGAGCCAATCGATGTCGGCGCACTTCATTTTGTTCTCGGCCAACACCTCTTCCACTACTTCACTTAGTACCTTGACAGCGAACTTAAACACCGCCTGACCGTCCATTTTAATGTAAGGGTCGCCGAAGATCGCACCATCACGTATGCCGCCGTCAGCACTTAACTTGTTGCGGTGGCTACCATCGGCATGTAATTTAGCGGACAAGATACCCGGCACATCGCTACGCTGCAGTACCACCGCGCCCGCTCCATCACCAAACAATACACAGGTAGTGCGATCTTCCCAGTTAAGTAAGCGCGATAATACTTCGGCGCCTACCACTAAGGCATTGCGTGCCTGTCCGCCTCGAATAAACAGGTCAGCGGTATTTAACGCATAAATAAAGCCGCTGCATACAGCTTGTACGTCGAAGGCTGCGCCATTCTTGATGCCCAGCTTGTCTTGCAGAATACATGCAGTACTGGGTAGGATATGATCTGGTGTGGTCGTAGCAACAATAACTAGGTCAATCTCATCAACGCCGATGCCAGCCGCTTCCAGTGCACGCTGGCTGGCATGTAATGCCATATCACTGGCTTGCTCATCTTCAGCGGCAAAATGCCGCTCGACAATACCGCTGCGGGTGACAATCCAGTCATGCGAAGTTTCGACCAGCTTTTCAAGGTCGAAGTTAGTCAACACTTTGGTCGGTAGGTAGCTGCCGGTACCGATTATTTTTGAATATATCAGGAAGCCTCCCTTGTCTTTTGTTGGCATGCATCATGCCATTTCTCTATGTGCTCGCTAATATGATGCAACATGCCGCCGCGCGCTTCTTCGGCGGCACGTTCAATGGCGCAAAAGAAGGCGAACGCATCGGCAGAGCCGTGACTTTTCAGCACGATACCTTTCAGTCCCAATAGGCTGGCACCGTTGTAACGGCGGGGATCAACACGGCGTTTGAATGCCTTGAGTACCGGAGTGGCAAGTAGTCCGGCCAATTGGGTAAACATATTACGGTTAAATTCTTCACGTAGGAAACCACCCAACATCTGCGCCAGTCCCTCTGTTGTTTTTAGTGCGACATTCCCGACAAAGCCGTCACAAACTACTATGTCAGTTACTCCCTTGAAGATATCGTTGCCTTCGATATTGCCGTAAAAATTTAAATCGCTTTGGCGCAACAGTTCACTCGCTTGCTTGACGATTTCATTGCCCTTAATATCTTCACTGCCAATATTGAGCAGGCCTACCGTAGGATTATTTTTATGTTCAATAGCATAAACCAGAGCGGTACCCATCAGGGCGAACTGTAATAAATTCTCAGCGTTACAATCCACATTCGCGCCAAGATCGAGCATGCAGACTTGCCCTTTATATGTAGGCAGAAATGAAGCAATCGCGGGGCGGTCTATACCAGGCAACATTTTTAGCACATAACGCGCCGTTGCCATTAATGCTCCAGTATTCCCAGCACTTACGCAAGCAGACGCCTCGTCATTTTTTACAAGATTAATGGCGACACGCATGGAAGAATCTTTTTTGCTACGTAACACTAATTGCGGGGATTCATCCATGCCGACCACTTCACTGGCTGCCTGGATACGCAGTCGTGGCCCGATAGTCATTTTGACGGTGCGCAATTCAGCTTCGATGGCGTTGGGCAAGCCAATCAATATGATAGTATCGTTTGGATGTTGTTTCAGATATCTGACCGCAGCGGGAATGGTGACGTGCGTTCCGTGGTCGCCACCCATGGCATCAATAGCTATTGTGACATCCACAAGGCGATCCTCTTACGCTTTGTTCAACTTGGATTTTGGATACATGGATGCGTCTGCACCCTTTTATGTGGTGCGTATCCGCTGCCGCAAGATGTGATTAGTCGCCTTTTATTTTGATAACTCTTTTGCCGCGATAATAGCCAGTTGGACTAATGTGGTGACGCAGATGTTGTTCACCAGTGGAAGGTTCAACCGCCAGCGCCGGACTAACAAGAAAATCGTGCGAGCGGTGCATGCCACGCTTGGATGGGGACTTTTTATTCTGTTGAACAGCCATATTAACTCCTTGCAAAACCTATAATAAAAAACTACTT
>JBKJQT010000274.1:0-3261 GCA_046593855.1 Candidatus Nitrotoga sp.
TTAATCTGCAACACCCAGCCACAGACGCATTCGGCGCTGTTTTTATCGAAAATTTGCGAATGGGCGGTTATGCCGTTCACGAGCATTTTAAAACAAATCTGACGCCGGACAGCATACCTGATAACGGCACGGCATTAGCGTATATCTTAGACCAATCCAGTGAGGTGTTCCGTCTTTCAGTGATGATTGATAAAAAGATACTAACCCGCGCTTATATGCCCCATGAAAACAAGATTCAACCCGCGGGTTCCTGGGTTCTGAAGGAATAGTCATGTCCAATACAATGTCCTCTGATGTTTCTCCTGGCGTAATCACAAAAAACTCCGGAGTTCGCCGCGTCAACAATATTCCCCTCTATATTGTTATCGGTATCATGCTGGCCTTTTTGTTAATTATGATGGTCGTTGGAATGAATCGGTCTGACCAGCAAAATTCCAAGAATGAGGATGAAATCAAGGAAGTGGGTTCGACTAATTTACTGGCGGCCATGATCACCGGCGATTTCAAAAATGGAATGATCGAATCCAAAACTCCGCCACCCATCGTGCCCGATATGGCGCAAGAGATTATCATTGCGCGCCCCAGTAATCTTGATTTGCCACCATTGCCACCGGGTCAAGCAATGCCCCATCAGATCAATCCCGATGCTGAGCATATTCGGATGATGAAAATGCAACAATTTGAAGAAGCGGTAAAAGCCAAAACCAATGTCGCGATGGTTGCACCCAGAAGTACTGCATCATCGCCTGGTCATGTTCCTTCGAGTGGAACACCCGGCAGAGAAGAAGCGTTGGCAAGGTTAGCCGCGGTTAGACAACAAATAGATGCGCAAACTAATAGGGATCCGACGGCAGCTTATCTTTCCCGATTACAGGAAATACGCGATAGTGGACTGGCCGGTGATGGTCGACGAGACAACTCAGAATCGCAATTTCCCGACAACGATATTTCCCGCTTTGATGCGACAGGGCAGGGCGACCGCTGGAACTTGGATAGCAAGCCAGCAGCACCCGCAACGCCTTATAGTCTGCTGCCTGGGTTTGTCATACCGGCTGTTTTGATTTCCGGTATTAATTCAGAATTACCCGGCCAGATTATGGCGCAAGTGAGCCAGGATATCTATGACACACCCGTCGGTAAGCATCGTTTGATACCCCAGGGTGCGCGTCTGGTTGGAAGCTATTCCAGTGAAGTTGCTTTTGGCCAGTCGCGCGTACTGGTTGCATGGCAGCGTATTATTTTTCCGGATGGCAAGACCATGGATATCGGTGCCATGCCGGGTGCGGATGGTATCGGGCAATCCGGTTTCAAGGATCAAGTGAATAATCACTATGTACGGATATTTGGATCGGCATTATTGATGTCTGCCGTGATTGCCGGTGCTGCCTACAGCCAGCGTGATTCTGGCGGTGCGTTCGGGCGGCAGAATGCCGGTAGCATCATGAGTCAGTCATTAGGGCAGCAGTTGGGGCAAGCAACCACGCGCTTAATGATGAAGAACCTGAATATTGCACCGACTCTGGAAATACGTCCCGGTTTTAGGTTCAATGTGATTGTCACCAAAGATATGAAGTTCAATCAGCCTTATCAGGGTTTTGATTATTAACGTGAGGAGTGATCAACAATGAAAAGAATTGTTATGCGATGGATGCTGGTTTTAAGTGTTTTTGTTACAGCCGGTCCTGTTAATGCGGGCGGCCTTGCGGTGTTTGATGGAGCAAACGTGACGCAAACCGTCATTACTGCCAAAGAGAATGTGGAGCAGACATTGAAGCAGATTGAGCAGTATCAGACGCAATTGCAGCAATACGAAAACATGATTAAAAACACCCTGGCACCATCCGCTTATGTCTGGGCAAAGGCGCAATACACCATGAATAGGCTGGTTCAGGTATCGAACACGCTTGAGTATTACCGATCTCAAGGCGGTATGGATAACTTTTTAAATAAATACAGAAACGCCAGCTACTATAGCAGCTCACCTTGCTTTAATTTTGGCGTCAAATGTTCCATCGAACAATGGCAATCCGTGCGAGAAGGACAAACCAACAGCACCGATGCACAGAAAAGTGCCAATAATGCATCATTAAGGGGCTTGGGAGTACATCAGGATGAAGTGCCTCTGGACGCTGCGCACTTGCAATTACTGCAATCAAGGGCAGAAACGGCGGAAGGGCACCTGGCAGCAATTCAGTACGCCAATCAACTCGCTGCGTTTCAGTCAAACCAACTGTTGCAGTTAAGAACCATGATGATTGCACAGTATAACGCCGAGAACGCAAAGGAACAGGCGCGTATAGATCGTGAGGCAATGCAACAGGCCGCCCATGAGGCCGCAACTAAACGGTTGAGTCCGGTTACTTTGCCACCGGCAAAAGTATGGAATGTTCGGGATATATTTTAATTTAAACCACAGGAGTCAGTTATGAAAGCCAATCAAATAACCATTATTACTATTGCTGCGGTATTGCTTTTTACCTTGGCCGGGTGTGATAAAACAGATGGGGAAGTTGTGCTTAAAGAGCCTAAACCAGAGCTTGTGGATAGGGGGATAAACTATAGCGTAACTCATGGACTGGTTGATCAAGGTGGTAATCCTATCGCACCTAAAGAAACTGAGCAGTAATTAAAGCTAATTATGGGGAACCAGATCAATGTATAGATCAAACCTTTATCTTTTTTTAAGCGCCTTGACCTTGATGCTGGTTTCTACAGCTGCATTTGCTGAGTTGGCTTATATTGACCCAGCAACGAATCAAAGTGTTCTGGAACAGGTCACTCAAAAATTCTTTAATAAAGCCAAGGGCTGGCACATCGCTCTGGAAGCCGCGGCAATACGTTTATTCTGGATACTGGTTTTGATTTCGATGGTCTGGACGTTCGGCATGATGATTTTGCGCAAGGCTGATCTTGGGGATTTCTTTGCTGAATTTACCCGCTTCATTATCTTTACCGGATTTTTCTTCTGGCTACTGAGCAATGCGGTGTCAGGACACAATATTGGCGGCACCATTATTGAGTCGATGCAGGTATTGGGCAACCAAGCTTCTGGGAAAACCGGGTCAGCTCACAGTAACATTATGGATACGGGCTTCAATATACTGAGATTAGGCGTGCAAAATTTAAACCTACTCGACCCGATAGACAGCGCATTAGCTTTCATCCTTTCACTCATTATTCTAGTCATTCTTGCGGTCATCGCAGTCAACATGTTGTTGCTTCTAATCTCTTCCTGGGTACTTTTGTATGCAGGGATTTTCT
>JBKJQT010000371.1:0-3299 GCA_046593855.1 Candidatus Nitrotoga sp.
ATTCTTGAAAACGCTACGTACATCCTTGCAGTAGCCTCTTTCGACCAAAAACCGTGCGAAGTGTGTGCGTCCAATAATGCCATCGTTATCTGCATATTGATAAGCACCTGCCAGCGCCCCGCTAATGCCGCTCTTGGCGAGCGACTCAGCCATCAGTTGCGCACGTGCTCCACGCCCACTGCGAATGTTACGTAGACCTTCCGCCAGCGGATTATAGTTCGGGTCGATACGTAAACCAATAATATGCAGAGTGTAGCTACGCCAAGTCACCGAGATTTCCACTCCGTGAATAAATTGTATACCGTGCTGTACAGCGGCAGTAGCTGCCTCAGCCAAGCCAGATAGATCGTCATGGTCCGTCAACGCAAGAAACTTCACTCCTCGCTCAGCCGCACGCGCAACCAGATCTGTAGGCGATAGCAATCCATCTGAAACAGTTGAATGGCAATGCAGGTCGTAATCTAACATTTAGTAACCCTAAGTAAATCTCAGCGTGCCGCATAGATGAATATCCATTTAGTAGGCTAACAGGCAAATTGCAATATTAATCTGGTCTCTCATATTCTGTATAAATCTTTTCTGCACGATGAACAAAGGAATCCACAAAACTATTGGCAATAAAATGAAAAATGGGACCGAACACTTTTTCCAGTAACTTGTTGGAAAATTCGTAACGCAAATTAAATTCTATTTTACAGGCAGATTCGGAAAGAGGTATGAAATGCCAATCACCGTCAAGGTGCTTGAACGGTCCATCTTTCAGTGTGATGTCAATATGATAAGGAAACTGACGCACATTTTCAGTGGTAAAACTCTGCTTAATATGGTGATAATTGATGTGTACTGTCGCATGTACGGTATCTCCATCCATCGAGATGACGCTGGCACCGCCGCACCACGGCAAAAACTGCGGATAATCCGTCACATTATCCACTAGAACGAACATCTGCTTCGCGCTGTAGGGAACCAGTACTGATTTCTCGACTAAGGCCATTCTAGCAGTACGTCCATGCAAAGCTGGTAGAATATATAAATTATGAGCATAGTCCAAAATAAAAAAGCATACCACGACTACTTCATCGAAGACCGCCATGAGGCCGGTATCATGCTGGAAGGCTGGGAAGTTAAAGCAATCCGCGCCGGACGCGCCAATCTCAAGGAAGCCTATATCACGATGAAAGAGGGTGCCCTGTATCTGTTCGGCTCCCATATCAGCCCATTAACTACCGCGTCCACGCATATATATCCTGACCCGGTTCGCACGCGCAAACTACTGTTGCATGCAGCTGAAATCAACAAGTTGATCAGCAAAGTACAGCGCGCTGGATACACTCTTATGCCATTGAACATGCACTTTAAAGGCAGTCTCGTCAAACTAGATATCGGCCTTGCGAAAGGGAAAAAGCAACACGACAAACGTGACACCGAGCGTGAACGCGATGCCTCACGCGAGGCTCAACAAGCAATGAAAAAATCGCGCAATTAACTGCAATCACTCTGCATCAACCATCATACATATCGCCTACCACGACATATTTCATGACAAACCAATATCATTGGTCGTAACCCAATAGCAAAGTTTTGACATAGCGAACCATGCAGGTCACTCAACATGCGATGACAGTGCCATGCTAGTTTCACCGGCCTGGATAACAAAATGGTTTAATTTGATTAAATAACGCGACTCTGCGTCAGAGATATACTTGCAGCATTTATGAACCAACCTTTGCAAGCTCTGCGTGCAGAGCAGCTACAATGGAATCATATTGATTTGGGTCAGTCTCATTGCCTGCTTCGTATATAGTAGAGCCGACCACAAAAGTATCGGCACCAGCCATGGCAATTTGTGCGATATTGCCTAAATTCACGTCACCATGAACTTCAAGAAGTATATTGCGCCCGCTCTCATTGATTTTTTTGCGTGCCATGCGCACCTTATTAATCGCCTCGGGAATAAATTTCTGGCCACTAATTAAACCAGTCTGTTTAGACATGATCAAAACAACGTCAATCTTGCTTATAACGTGATCAAGGTAGCTAAAAGGCGTACCAGCATTGAATGCCAACCCGGCTTTGCAGCCGTTTTCGTGAATTAAATCAATGATCCGTTCGATATTTTCAAAGGACGGTAGGTTATACGCATCTCGATCAACTGCTTCAGGATGAAAAGTAATAATATTTGCACCCGCCTTAGCGTACTCCGGTACAAGGTCATTTAGTGAATTGTCTACATTGTATCCACTCGTCAGATGTATCTCTATTGGTGCCTGAGTAATAGGGCGGATGGCGGCGCATGCCTTTGAACCGTTTCTGAAAGTTGGCACGAAGTGTTTATTCATCACTTCCAGGTGAACAATGTCTGCTCCTGAGGCAAGGACATTGATGATCTCTTCGCCAAGCTTAGCAAAATTGGCAGAAATAATACTGGGTGCGATTTTGTACATTTAAAATGCCTTTAAATAAATTGGTAAAATTCTTATTCTACCCGAAACTCACGGTGAATAATTTTAACGGCAGATGTCATGAGGACACGGTAATTCCTCAGTTAATACAGTTAAATTAATAATAACTCGAATGTCCAGAGTGCTGATTAATAGTAAGGAAAGTAACAGACCATTTTTGCTGTTAGTTCTTAGCTAGCCCCAGATTCTGCGATTTAAATTTTATAACCATATACGAAGCATTTGTTCAAGTAAATGTACACGCGATCTATTCGTTACAAAACACTTAAATTGCAAATAACAAATTCTAAGCACCTGATTGGTGCGCTATATATTTTAACATGCATAAAATTAGTGCATAAAAATGCAATTTTATCTTCATAATTCACCTCAATACATTGTTTTAATTAACCAAATAATATTGGCACGGAAGCTGCTTTGAATTGATTGGGCGTTACTGAATTTTGCTCTCAATTTTAGAAAGAAAATGCTATGCATAAGACTAAATTTCTCATTGTTGCTCTAGGTGCTTTGTTCATACCTCCCGCAGCAGGAGCCGATGAGTCTGCATCTCTATTTAAGGACGCTGGCATTGAAGTTGGTGGTTGGATAAATGCAGGAGTAACTTACAACGCGAATAACCCAGCCAATAGATTTAATGGCCCCGTCACTTTCGCTGATCGTTCTAAAGAATTTCAATTGAATCAGCTTAATGTATTCATGCAGCGTGCCGTGGCGACAGAGGGCAAAGCATGGGATTTCGGGGGCCGGTTTGATTTAATGTTCGGTACCGACGCTATTTTTGCCCAAGCGTACGGTATCCCTGCATTCGATGTAAATACCGGGCAACCTTTAAAA
>JBKJQT010000027.1:0-5989 GCA_046593855.1 Candidatus Nitrotoga sp.
AGGCGTAAATGGTGATCCGAAACTGATCGGGTCAGCGAAAACAACGAAAAATGATCTTTGCTGTGTCAGTGCATCATTTGTACTTGGCTTGGCGGGGGAGTTTTGCAAGAGGCTCATCTTTAAACGTTGATTTACGGGCATCTGCCAGGCAGCTTCCCTGCTTACACCACTTCACGCTGCTGGCTCGTTACAAAAGATGATCACGTGGTTGAATAATGGTGCTCCCTTTCCACCTGTAGAGCAGGCACTGCTCAAGCCCAATGGCTTACTGGCCGCAGGAGGGAGCCTGTCTGCACACCGTCTGCTGGAAGCCTATCAACAAGGCATCTTCCCTTGGTTCAACACAGGAGAACCCATACTCTGGTGGAGTCCCAACCCACGCATGGTGCTGATTCCTGCTGAATTCAATATATCCCGGTCGCTACGCAAAACCTTACGCGATAAGCGCTATGAAGTTCGTACAGATAGCGTTTTCGAACAAGTCATGCGTGCCTGCGCCGCTCCGCGCCACGAACAGGCAGGAACATGGATACATGAAGACATGATTACCGCTTATACCGAGCTGCATCAGATTGGCGTAGCGCACTCGGTGGAGATCTGGATGGATGACAATCTGGTCGGTGGGCTGTATGGCATTAGTATTGGACACATGTTCTATGGCGAGTCGATGTTCAGCCGCGCCACTGATGCATCCAAGATTGCGCTCGCCCATCTCGCCGCACAATTGCAGCGTTGGGGTTATGGCATGATTGACTGCCAGATGAGCACACCGCATCTTGCCTCGCTCGGCGCCCGCGAAATCCCACGGGCGGAATTTATGCATCGCTTAAAAGAATTGATACACTGTCCGAACACTCCGCACAAATGGCAGTTCGACCATGAACTTGTTGCATGACATTCCGCTGTCGGCGCTGCAGCTATACCTTACAGCCCCGTATTCGTGCAGCTACCTGCCGGATCAACTAGCACGCTCGCAGGTCGCCACGCCCAGCTTTCTGATCACCCCGGCTGCGTATTCAGAACTGGTGCGGCGTGGCTTCCGCCGGAGCGGAACAGTTACCTATAGACCGCGCTGTGATGCCTGCCAAGCCTGTATTCCGGTGCGTGTGGAAGTAGCATCGTTCGTACCCAACCGCACCCAACGCCGCTCCAGGCAACGCCATATCGGCCTGAAAACTTCGTTACATGCATTAAAAGACAATGAAGAATACTTTGTTTTGTATCAGCGTTATCAAATGGAACGGCATCCTGATGGCGGCATGAAAAATGATAGTCGAGACCAATACCGCAACTTTTTACTGCAAAGCCATGTTGATTCCCTACTGGTGGAGTTCCGCGAAAATGGGGAGCTGCGCATGGTAAGTATCATCGATATTCTCGATGATGGGCTATCTTCGGTTTATACGTTTTATGAACCGAATGTAGCGCAAGCCAGCTTTGGCACCTACAACGTCCTGTGGCAGATCGAGCTGTGCCGAAAGTTGCAACTGGACTACTTGTATCTGGGTTACTGGATAGAAAAAAGCGACAAAATGGCGTACAAAGCCAATTTTCGTCCGCTGCAAGGGCTTATCCAAGGCAAGTGGCAAGCGCTCCCAACTCACAGGCTGTGACATGTATTCGCTGATTCGATCGCTGCTTTTCTCTTTTAATCCGGAAACCTCCCACCACATAACGCTTGATGCACTGCAACTTGCCTTTCGTCTTGGCCTGCTACCGTTATTGATCAAACACCCAGTGGATAATCCACATAAAGTGATGGGTCTCACTTTTCCCAATCCAGTCGGACTGGCCGCAGGATTAGACAAGAACGGCGATCACATCAATGCGCTGGCTGCACTGGGTTTTGGTTTCCTCGAGATCGGAACCGTCACGCCCCGCGCTCAAGAAGGCAATCCCAAGCCGCGCTTGTTCCGTCTACCCGAGGCACAGGCTATCATCAATCGCATGGGGTTCAACAACCACGGTGTAGATGCACTTATCGAAAACGTAAAACGTGCCAATTATCGCGGCATTCTTGGCATCAACATTGGCAAAAATTTTGACACGCCGATTGAATTGGCTGCCACCGATTACCTGATCGGGTTACGACGCGTGTACACCCATGCCAGCTATGTCGCCATCAATATTTCTTCGCCCAACACCAAGAATTTGCGCCAATTGCAAGGGAGTGATGAGCTGGATGCACTGCTCACGCAACTTAAAGCAGAGCAGGGAAAGTTAGCAGATTTGCACGGCAAATATGTTCCGTTGGCGTTAAAAATAGCCCCCGATCTTGATAGCGAACAAATCCGCCAGATAGCAATACTTTTGCAACGCCACCGCATTGACGGCGTGATCGCCACCAATACCACACTGACGCGCACAGGCGTCGAACATCTTGCGCAGCATACGGAGACGGGCGGATTGAGTGGTGCGCCAGTGTATGACCGATCTACTACCGTTATCCGCGAACTTGCTACCGCATTACAAGGCGGTCTACCTATTATCGGCGTAGGAGGTATTCTGAGCGGAATAGATGCAGCGGAAAAAATTCACGCTGGCGCTGCGCTAATACAAATTTACAGTGGGCTGATTTATCGCGGTCCTGAATTAATCAATGAATGTGTTAAAGCGATTGGGCATTTGCAACGCGGGGGGAAGTAAGGGCAGCGCAACCATTCGCGCTTATTTAAATCGCGTATAAACTAGGGGAATCTCAGTTCACGCTTCATACCCATTTTCCTTCTATTTTGTTGACCACGCTAACGAGATAATCGACATAGGCAAGCTCGATTCCTTCGTGCAAGTTGATTTGTGCATTGATTCTCGCCAAGATCACTGGTGAAGATAGCGCTAGGTCAAAACTAGAGTTATGATAGCTTTGCTAATCCTAAGTTTTGCTGTTGGGTTATTCCCCTGCCAAGAGCCGTTATAATCCTAACTATGCCCTTTATACAATTCCGTACTCCATGACTTCCCGCTGGTGGTTCTATCCGGTGATTGCTGGCCTCGCCCTTATCATCACACCCTTGTTGTTGCTGATGTTTGCGGCAATGCTGGTATATCCAACGCTGCCCTCGCTTGAAGCATTGACCGACTATAAGCCTAAAATCCCGCTACGTGTATATAGCGCGGAAGGCGTCCTGATCGGCGAATTCGGGGAGGAACGTCGCGCGCTGGTCAAGATTGACGAAGTACCCGACTTGATGAAAAAAGCCGTCCTCGCCGCAGAAGATGATCGGTTTTATGAGCACGGCGGGGTGGATTACATGGGCGTATTGCGCGCTACCTATAACAATTTCACCTCGGGCGGCGTCAAGCAAGGAGCCAGCACTATCACCATGCAAGTGGCACGCAATTTTTTCCTGACTAAAGAGAAAAAATTATCGCGCAAATTTAACGAAGTGTTGCTTGCCATCAAGATCGAACACAATCTGAGCAAGGATGAAATCCTCCAGCTTTATATTAATCATATCTATCTTGGTCAACGTGCCTATGGCTTTGCGGCTGCCGCGCAAGCCTATTTCGGCAAAAGCCTTGACCAACTCGGCGTGGCTGAGTTCGCTATGCTAGCTGGTTTACCCAAGGCCCCATCCATTTATAATCCGGTGGTCAACCCCAAGCGTGCAAAACTACGCCAAACGTACGTACTGCGCCGCATGCATGAGCTGGGTTTCATTAACATCCAGCAACAAGAGGCGGCATTACATCAACCTTTGATGGTGAAACGTAGCTATCAGGAATTTTCAGGTAAAGCTGATTATTTGGCAGAAATGGTTCGGCAAGAGGTATTCAAACGCTATCAGGATGACACTTATACGCAAGGTATCAAGGTCTATACAACTATCCGTCAGCAAGATCAGGCAACAGCCTATGAAGCGCTGCGAAAAGGTGTGCTGGAATATGACCGACGTCATGGGTACCGCGGGCCGGAAGGCTATATCGATCTTCACAAAGGGGATACCGAGGAAGATATGGAAGAAGCGCTACAGGATATTGCTGATAGTGATGACATGATACCCGCCGTGGTACTTGAAGCAAATCCCCAAGGCATCCGCGCCTACAGTAAGGGCGGCGCAATTGCCAAAATTAGCGGTGACGGACTGAAGTTTGCTCAGGCCTATATGGGCAACAAGACTGCACTGAATCGGCGCTTACGTGCCGGTTCTCTAATCCACGTGCAGAAGGACGAAAAGAATATTTGGAAGATTGTGCAACTCCCGCAAGTGGAAGCGGCTTTCGTTTCCGCCAGTCCGCGCAATGGTGCGATCTACGCTCTGGTAGGCGGTTTCGACTTCAATCGTAACCAGTTTAATCATGTAACTCAGGCTTGGCGGCAACCTGGCTCCAGCTTCAAACCATTCATTTATTCCGCCGCATTAGAAAAAGGTCTGACCCCTGCCACCGTTATTGACGATGCACCCTTGATGATTGATGCGACAGAGACAGGCAGCGAAGCCTGGGAGCCAAAAAACTACGATGGAGTATTTGAGGGCCCTATGCGCATGCGGCAAGCGCTTATCAAATCCAAAAACATGGTCTCTATCCGCATCCTGCAAACTATTACACCGCAATATGCACAAGACTACATCACCAAGTTTGGCTTCGACGCAGCCAAGCACCCTCCTTATCTCACTATGGCATTAGGTGCCGGTTCGGTTACGCCTATGCAAATGCTGACGGGTTATTCCGTTTTCGCCAATGGCGGCTTCCGCATCGCCCCCTATTTCATCCAGCGCATTGAGGATAGCAATGGCAAAGTGCTACACCAAGCCGCGCCCGTTGTAGCTGGAGAAAACGCCCAGCAAGTTATAGATGTACGTAATGCTTACACCATGGTAAACATGATGCAAGGCGTGGTGCAACACGGCACTGCCTTCCGCGCCATGCAACTGGGTCGCCATGATTTAGCGGGCAAGACCGGCACGACCAACGATTCAATGGATGCGTGGTTCAGCGGCTTCCATCCCACATTGGTAGGAATTACCTGGGTAGGTTTCGACAACCCGCGCAGTCTAGGCGAGAGGGAAACCGGAGGCGGAGCTGCATTACCCATTTGGATGGACTACATGGGGAAAATTCTCAAAAAAGTGCCTGAAGTCACCTACACCATGCCGGAAAATATGGTGGCTGCGCGCATTAACAACGAGGGACTGCGGGATGAGGCTGGCGATTTAGTGGAATATTTTTACACAGAAAATTTACCGCCAGAGAAACCCGTCCCGCCACCAGAAAAGTCGCTTATCGAAACAATCATCGATCACATATTTTAATTTGACATGAGTAAAGATCATTTACGTCGGCGTGACCTGATGCGTGAACAGCTCGCACATCACGCCGCGCGTCTAATGGCCGAAGGTGGCATTACCGATTATGCGTTTGCCAAACGCAAAGCCGCCAAACAATTGGGCGCAGAAGATACTCAACACCTGCCCAGCAATGATGAAGTTGAAATGGCGTTGCGTAGCTTCCGTGCCCTCTATCAGAGTGAAAGCCACCCCCTCGTCCTGCACCAATTACGCCAGCAGGCACTCGCCGCTATGCAAATATTAGAGCCATTTCACCCCTTTCTCACTGGCTCGGTATTAAAGGGCACGGCAGGCGAGCAATCCGACATTAATCTTTTGGTTTACTCCGATGACGAAAAGGCGATGATGATGTTCCTGCTCAAGCATAATTTACCCTTTGAAGGCGGTGAATGGTTCGCACATCTGACGGGTAGGCAACAAACTGTGCCCAGCTTTACGCTGAAAACTGAAACGGGTGTGCCGGTGAATATTGCGGTACTGCCTGCGCATGCAAGGCACAGTGGTAGCCGGAAGATCGGAAGGCAGGCGGATATGGTGGCGGTGAAGCAGTTACTAAATGAAAGTGTGGATAACGAATAAATAATTTGCATGACCTGCAAAGAAATGCTGCTGTACTTCAAACTTGAACTATCCTCAATTTAAGATCGGCTCCCCGCCTTTCGGAAATAGCACCCATAACCGTCCCTGCTGTTTCATCT
>JBKJQT010000099.1:0-4626 GCA_046593855.1 Candidatus Nitrotoga sp.
ACATCACGTGCGGCAGCTTCGGCGTGAGTCTGTTTAAGCATAGCAGGCATGGCGCGCACTGCCAGAGTTGTCGGCGACAAGGGAGCGATATCAAAACCCAATTGTGCAATGGCTGCGTGCTCTTCCTCTGCTGTGGCAATGTCCAATGCCTCGGCAGCAAAGCTCACCGGGATTAGAAGCGGTTGCATGGGGATTTGTTGTCCGTCAAGTGACGTTTTAAGTCTTTCGTATACGATTCGCTCGTGGGCGGCGTGCATATCCACCACCACCAACCCATGTACGTTTTGCGCCAAAATGTAGATGCCGGCAAGCTGTGTTAGGGCAAAGCCGAGCGGCGGAACTTCAGTTTCTGATGAAGAAAATTGAGAGTGAGCGTTTAACAAGAGCGCGTCATTGAATTTTTCTTCCTTCCCTCCCCTGCTTTCCTTCTTTCCAAAAAGAGCATCGTAAAAAGCGAGCGGCTGTGATGCCATGGGCAACCGCAAAGGCTGCTGCATTGGCTGTTGTATCAACGTGGTTCGTTGCACGGATGAAACCTGGGCTAGTTGATTTGATAGGTCAGACGCATTTTCTGTCAGTGCCACGGGCTTGCTCAGCACTTGTTGAAGCGTATGAAACACGAATTGATGAATGGCCTGGCTCTCACGAAAGCGAACTTCGCTCTTGGCCGGATGCACATTCACGTCCACCAATTCTGGCGGCATATCTAAAAACAGCACAAAGGCGGGATGACGCTGGTGATGAAGGATATCCTGATAAGCCTGTCGGATGGCATGGGCGACTATCTTGTCGCGGATAAAACGTCCATTTACAAAAAAATATTGAGCGTCACGTGATGCTTTCGAATAAGCGGGCAGAGAAGCCATGCCATATAAATGCAATCCAGCTGCTTTACGTGAGACAGGTACCGCACTTTGCCCAAATTCTTTGCTTAACATGGCTTCGATGCGCTTTGACAATGCATCTGCTTTTTCTTCCCAACTTACTTCAGGAAGCTGGGAAATCGACGTAAGAGGCGCATGGCTTGAGCGTGGTAGCGTGGGTAATTGCCACATCATGCGGTTGTTGTGTTGCAGGCTGAAGGCTACATCCGGGCGTGATAGTGCGATGCGCTTAAAAGTTTCCTCACAATAGGCGAGCTCAGTGGCTTCAGACTTGAGAAATTTGCGTCGCGCCGGGGTGTTAAAATACAGTTCGCGTATTTCCACGCTGGTGCCCTGAGCGTGCGCAGCAGGAATAACTTCGCTCTGTGTGCAATCCCCGGATTGAATCTGCCAAGCATGTGGGCTTTCCGTCTTGCAGCTGGTAAGCGTTACCTGCGCCACTGCCGCCATGCTGGCCAAAGCCTCACCGCGAAAGCCCATGCTGGCGACGCGCTGCAAGTCGGCTAAAGAGGCAATCTTACTGGTCGCATGGCGCATCAGGGCGAACGGTAACTCTTCTGGCGCAATACCATTACCATTGTCGCGCACACGCAGCAGCTTTACGCCGCCACCTTCCAGCTGCACGATGATTTCGGTGGCACCCGCATCCAGACTGTTTTCCAACATCTCCTTAAGCGCGGCAGCAGGACGTTCGATAACTTCACCCGCAGCGATTTGGTTGATGAGCAGATCAGGTAATAGCTGTATGGCGGACATATAAAAAATTTCAGATTGCAGACAATGAATTATAACTTTTTCACGCTATGACAGTGCAGTGACGAAGATAAGATCGTATAATCTAAAGTTGATAAAAATTATTATTGCCCGGTATAACCGGGTTTTTTAATATGCTTGGGACTGGAGCACAGACGTTTTGTCCGCATGTAAGTACGGTGTCTCGCTTGCAGCGGAATGGATAACCTCCCCGCTTTAAGTTCTCAGCGCATAATAAATTTAGGAGTTTGCACTGCATGGAAAGCTTAAATTCTGAGCAACGTATCACAAGTACTGATAGTGAAGTCCCTCCGCCCCCAGTTTTAAAACTGGGATTCGGAATGAAATTTGAAGATCTCTACAGCTGCGATGGGCTACCTCACATCGACTCTTGTTTTCTGGCCGAACTTGCTGAAGGTGAACCATTGCTGGCGGAAAGGCTTGCAGCAGCGCGTAATGCACCGGACCACCTGACGCACCTCGAAGAATCACAGCTCATTATTGATCTGGCCCCGTATCTGGAAGATTTTCTTGGTCAATTATTTGATATTCAGATTGCAGTACGCGAGTTGGCGGAACGACACCATGAGCAAGCACCGCTGTTCCACTGCAAACGTATTTTTGTGCAGCGTAAGGCAATACACAAGTATAAAGCAGCCGATGCTGCGGCTTTCGACGGCGATATCTTGACAGCAGCATTATTACAGGCTTTTGGCGATATCACTGGTGAAATGAGTGAATTACTTTTTGCCCGGCACGTTAACGACTGGCTCGATGCCGAGACAGACAATATCGACAAGGTTGATACCGCCATGCGTTACGCGGCTTGGGCGGCACTGACCACGGCTGGGAAAAAACGCCACGGGCATGGTGTGTTGTTCAAACTTCCTGCCAAGCTCGACTTTCAGCGCCTGGTGCCTATCATTCCAGTTGAAAATGTCCCATACACTGCGCATCGCCTTGCGGATAGCCACCTGCGCCAACGCGAGGGTTTTGCCCTTACGGATAAAGGTACGGACTTGGCTGGTGCTTTGGGTGAAGCTAATTACTGCATTTGGTGCCATGAACAAGGCAAGGACTCATGCTCGATCGGGCTGCGAGAAAAAGAAGGAGTTGCTGGTGCTCCTCCTCCATTTAAGAAAAGCGTTTTCGGCATTCCGCTGGCTGGTTGCCCCGTGGATGAAAAAATTTCCGAATTCCATCAAGTCAAAGCTTCCGGTCTGGCATTGGGTGCTTTGGCTATCATTGTTGTAGATAATCCAATGTGCGCCGCAACCGGCCACCGTATTTGCAATGATTGCATGAAATCATGCATTTATCAAAAGCAGGAGCCGGTAAATATTCCGCAGTCTGAGACGCGATCATTGAAGGACGTTCTGGAACTGCCGTGGGGCTTCGAAATTTACAGCCTGCTCACCCGGTGGAACCCGCTCAATATTCGTCGCCCCTATCCGCGTGCTGCCACCGGTAAGCGTGTACTTGTGGTTGGCATGGGTCCTGCCGGTTTTACGCTGGCACATCATTTGATGAACGACGGCCATATTGTTGCCGGTATCGACGGGTTGAAAATCGAACCCTTGCCGGGCGATTTATCTGGCGTGGATGCAGGTGGCAATCGAGTGGCGTTTAGCCCAGTCTACGATGCAAGCGAATTGAGGGAGCCTCTGGATAATAGGGTTATGGCCGGTTTTGGCGGGGTGGCCGAGTATGGTATTACAGTTCGATGGGATAAGAATTTTCTTAAAGTCATTCGCCTGCTGCTTGAGCGGCGCGCAGAGTTCGCGCTATTCGGCGGTGTGCGTTTTGGTGGAGCTATAACTGCCAAAAGTGCTTTTGAGCTAGGCTTCGATCATATTGCACTGGCTGCTGGCGCTGGCCGTCCGACATTACTCGATATACCGAACGGCATGGCATGCGGGGTTCGCACTGCGTCGGATTTTCTTATGGCGTTGCAATTGACGGGTGCCGCCAAGCCTGACTCCATTGCCAACATGCAAGTTCGCTTGCCAGTTGTGGTAATCGGCGGTGGCTTGACCGCTATTGATACAGCCACTGAATCTCTCGCCTATTATCCGGTGCAAGTTGAGAAATTTCTTTGCCGCTACGAAATGCTAGTAGCAGAAAAGGGGGAGGCGGCCCTGCGCAGCATGTGGTCGGCGACTGAAGCAATTATAGGCGACGAGTTTTTGAGTCATGCTCGAGCTATACGTGCAGAGCGAACCCTTGCCTCGATCGAAAGACGTAACCCCAATATCCTTCAGCTTATCAAATCATGGGGGGGCGTCACTTTGGCCTATCGCAAGCGCCTGATCGACAGCCCGTCATATACCCTCAATCATGAAGAAGTGGAGAAAGCTCTGGAGGAAGGAATTTATTTTGCCGAAGGTTTAACTCCCGTGCGTGTAGAGATAGATACCAATGGCGATGCGACTGCCATGGTGGTAATGAATCAGGTATTAGATGCCGAGGGAGCCTGGCAGAAAGCCGGGCAAATACACCTGCCTGCGCGCACCATCTTTGTGGCTGCGGGCACCCAACCGAACACAGTGCTGGCACGCGAATTTCCAGAATACTTCAAGCTTGATGGACGTTACTTCCAGGCATGTGACGAACAAGGGGAACCAGTAAGACCAGAGCGGAGCAATGCCAAACCGGCCAAGGCACAAGTACTTCAATACAAGTACCATGATGGCCGCTTCATCAGCTTTTTCGGTGACCTGCATCCTTCCTATTCCGGCAACGTGGTCAAGGCCATGGGCAGTGCGAAGCAGGGTTATCCGGTATTGAGCAAGGTTCTGTCCCAGGTTACCGCTGCAGCTAAAGAGAATAATCAGGAATTCCTTACACGCTTGGGCAACGATCTACGCGCCACCATACATCAAGTGGTTCGTCTTACCCCCAATATTGTCGAAGTGATCGTCAAGGCCCCTGCCGCGGCGCGCAGCTTTCAACCGGGGCAATTTTATCGTCTACAGAATTACGAAACTCA
>JBKJQT010000223.1:0-4480 GCA_046593855.1 Candidatus Nitrotoga sp.
CACTTCACTCATCTGGACTGCTCCACTTTGAAGGACTCAATTACGCCACGCATCAGATCCCTTGCTCGGAATAGTGCCCAGCTCCTGGTGGGTATATGATCACACGGGACGCGACAGCTAATACACATGAGCAACAAAATCCCTGGTCACCGTGCCGCCTGTTCCAGTACAGGTGAGCTGCCACCGATAATAGCCGAAACCAAGCGTAACTGGCGGCCAAGCGTAGTATGTCGGCATGGCGGTGTTGTACCAAGGAGTCCAATATGCATCAAAGGTAGCAGCATAAAATGCGTTCAATTGGCAGGATGAGGTGTTGGCGCTGTTGTAACTGAAATTGAAAGGCTGCTGCGTGCTGTATGAAATTTCCTTGGTAGAAGCAATAGTTGCCGCAGGGGAAAGTTTAACCATAGTGACATTGGGTTGTTGTACATTATTAAAGGAAAAAACTGCGGTAGGTGCGGGAGGTGGTGCCGTTACCGTCGCCGTGGCTTGGGCGCTGTTCATGGTAGAGGCCGCCGAACGGCAATTGACCACCCAGCGGTAATTACCGGGGGCAAGTTGGACCGTGCCCCAATTGAATTTATAGTTGAAGCCCAGATTCTGGTACTAGACTGCATTATTGAGATAGCCAGTCAGATCGCAGTTCAGTGCCCCTACAGAGTCGTAGCTGAGTGCGAACGGTGTGGCACTGTTTGTGCTGGGGTTACCGTTGACCACACCGCCGATCGCGAATTCCACCGTTGGTTGGGCGGTGTAACTGACGCCGCTCGCGTTTGCCATCAGTATGGGCAGATTGGTATTGGGATCTTTTGCGCCGTTAGTGCGAGCATAGCTTCGAACCGCAGCTCCGATTTGCGCAGGCGTAGTCAAGTTGCCGGTTTCGGCCAGCCATGCAGCCACCCCTGTTACGTGGGGAGCGGCCATTGATGTGCCAGATAGCTGCCCGAATTTATTGTATGTGACATTACCCGATTGACGCACGTTCGGAGCAGCCGGATTCGAATTGGCAATAGCCGGATTCCAGTCAGCCCAAGTTGAATAAATATTATTGCCTGGCGCCCAGATAGCCACGCAAGGGCCGAAATTGGAACCTGCTTGACTAGCCGCCGTGGGCAGATTTCTGAACCCATCGATGCTATTCAACTTGACTACTGGCTGGCCGTTGATATCAACCGCGCCGACGACCATGATGCCGTCACTATTGGAGAGATTGTTGAATGCAAAGTTGCATGCATCCAAAGTGTAATTCCCCGCTGACTGCACTATAAAGGCGCCTGGATACCCGGGTGCGGGTGTCGCCATTGACAGCATTTTTTGTCCAAGTGCCGTCGTAGTTGCAACGTCATTTGGCAGATTATCATTTTGCTTATTTATTGATATGTTTATCACGCCGACCCGGCCACTGGCGGATATCAATGATTTGATCTTGTCCAAGCCCAGGCTTACGTTAGTGGGGGAGCCGGTTCCACAATTAAATGTCGTATTAGCTGTGTTGACAACTGATACCGATACCACCGGCACCGATGAATCGACCCCCACTACGCCTACGTTATTGCGCGGTGCGGAGATAATACCCGCCACATGAGTGGAATGGGGATAACAACCAACCACAGGTATCAGAGGGTCAGCGGATATACGCGAAATGAAGTTGGGCAAATCACCATGGAAACCGACCCCACCGTCCAGTACATAGGCGCGCACCGAGCCGCCACTCAACTGGTTGCCGGCCACGGCGGAGATATTCCACTGCATTATTTCGGTACCTGCCAGGGGCTGATTCGCCCAAACCGCGCTGAACTCCATTTCATGGTCTTCGCTTATCCGCACGACCTGCGGGTCGCGTTGCATCGCTTGGGCTTGCGCAGGGGTCAAGTAAGCGCTAAAACCATTGCCCACCCAACTGAACATTCCAGTCGCCTGAAATTGGTACTTCGCTTCGAAAGCGCGTCTCACGCCGTGCATGGCCGGTTTGTTCCAATCGCCAAAGCGCGCATCAACAGGTGTATTGTCCGAGTAGTTTTTGGTGGCGTTGGCCGTGAGGTCAACGATGTAGTGGATTCTTCCGCTATCATCTTTTAGCGGCTGGCTTCGTTCGTGTTTCATCGCTGCCTGAACTTTGACCGACATGCTTTGCTCGGGCAGGTTTAAATCCGGCGTGGCGACACGCGGTTCGGGTAGTCCATCCGAACCTGTAAAGGTTTCAGCCGTGTGAGCCTGAACAGGGATAAACAGGATTGCAACGAGCAGGAATAAGCTTGTTAGCTTTGTTCTCAGTTTGCCGGGGGGGGGCAGCGATAGGTCATAACTGTAGACTCCAGTGGTGGATGGGGTTGGTCTACTTGGGGCCAATGGTCATTTTTCTGGCCATTTAAATTTTTACTTTATATGTTCTTAATTAAAGAGACATTTTTAATCTATCTTTAATTAAGAACATTGTCAAACAATTTATTGATGCCCGTGGTGAGCAAATAAATATGCTTAAACATAAATAGCGTCTATTTTGGTGTAGCTAGTCGCGCGGGGGATAGGGGTTTTTAAGGGCTAGAACTAGATCAGTTAGTACTGCGCGAAATTGCTGTTCATCACAACCCATTAGTACTGCATCTTCCAGCGCATCTTGGCAGATTTGGCGAATTTCTTCCATGTTCTCGCTCAGCACCTTGTTTTTTTCCACGCAGGCGACCACATCGCCTGCGGGGCTGCGCCAAATGATTTGCGGGTCGGGTGCCATTAAATTTTATACCTCTATTTGATTTAGTAGAGTTCAATGGATGGGCGGAATGTAACCACGCGTCTGATTTCACACTTTGCCAAATGGCGCATTGATAGGGTGAGTGTTGGACTGCTTATGCTCCACCTGACTATATTCATATCTTGGGTAGTGTAACCCCCACCTGCCCCTGATATTTGCCGCCCCTATCCTTGTATGAGACTTCGCATACTTCGTCGGACTCGAAGAAGATCACTTGCGCCACGCCCTCATTGGCGTAAATTTTTGCCGGTAAAGGTGTGGTATTAGAAAATTCTAGCGTGACATAACCCTCCCATTCCGGCTCTAACGGTGTGACATTGACGATTATGCCGCACCGCGCGTAGGTAGATTTACCCAGGCAAATGGTCAGTACGTTGCGGGGGATGCGGAAGTGTTCCACGGTGCGTGCCAGCGCGAAAGAATTGGGCGGGATGATGCAATAGTCGCTCTTGAGCTCGACGAAAGAGTTGGCATCGAAATTCTTCGGGTCGACGATAGTGCTATTAATGTTGGTGAACAGTTTGAATTCGTTTGAGCAACGGATGTCATAGCCGTAGCTCGACGTGCCATATGACACGATGCGCTGGCCATTCATTTCTTTCACTTGCCCGGGTTCGAACGGCTCGATCATGCCGTACTGTTTGGCCATGTGACGTATCCACTTGTCTGATTTAATGCTCATATTTAGTTCGAAACAAAAGTTATGATCCAAGGAAAAGAATGGAAATATAAATGCTCCATGACACTTTGCACTTCGTGTTTCTCCTTACGTCTTCTGCATTACAATTTTAGGGAATGCCGCGCTATAGTCTTGCGCCATTTCAGCAATTTTAACCGCTAGACGTCGTGCAATCTGTTTGTACTCCCTGGCAATTACACCATCGGGGTCGGCCACGACGGTGGGGTTGCCGGAATCGGCCTGCTCGCGGATGCGGATGTCCAAAGGCAATGAACCGAGAAACTCTACTTTGTAGTCGTTACACATCTTTTCGGCGCCGCCGCTCCCGAAGATGTGTTCCTCATTCCCACATTTCGAGCAGATGTGCGTGCTCATATTTTCCACGATACCCAGTATCTTGATGCTCACCTTCTCGAACATTTTGAGTCCTTTGCGCGCATCCATCAGTGCGATGTCCTGTGGAGTGGTTACGATGATCGCCCCGGTCACCGGTACTTTTTGCGACAGGGTCAACTGGATATCGCCAGTGCCGGGCGGCATGTCCACCACCAGATAGTCCAGTTCATCCCAGCGCGTCTGACTCAACAATTGATCCAGCGCCTGAGTGACCATTGGGCCGCGCCAGACCATCGGCACATCTTCGCCTTGAATCATAAAGCCGATGGACATGACCTGCAGTCCATGTCCCCGCATCGGCTCGACCGACTTGCCATCACGTGATACTGGCTGGCCTTTGATACCCATCATGGTGGGTTGGGAAGGGCCATAGATGTCTGCATCCAGAATCCCGACACGCGCGCCTTCCGCCGCCAGTGCCAGAGCCAGATTCACCGCCGTAGTGGATTTACCCACACCGCCTTTACCGCTTGCCACCGCAATAATATTCTTTACCCCATCGACCAGCTTTACGCCGCGTTGCACAGCATGAGGTACTACCTTACTGCTCACATTCACAGAAAGAGTGTTGATACCTGGTAAAGCGCTACGCAGGTGATTTTCCACCATCACACGTATCTCGTCCCACACGCTTTTCGCAGGGTAGCCAAGCT
>JBKJQT010000317.1:0-7340 GCA_046593855.1 Candidatus Nitrotoga sp.
GTAAAGAAACGTGTCGCCACCAAAGCACCCCAATCAGTCGCAGCGGTGGCCAAAGAATCTGCCCCAAAAACCACGCGGCCGGAATCCGAATCTAGACGTGAAGAGCCGGATGAACGAAGTGTAGAGAAAAAAATTGGCAGAACGCTGGATGCTTTTCCTGACAAAATTGATCTTAAAGACTGGGAATACCTGCCTACGCTGCGTGCCCTGCCCGACGAGATCGTTAACATCCACCGTGTCCCAACTATTCTTAATCAAGGCAGGGAAGGCGCGTGCACGGGGTTTGCCCTTGCGGCCGTAATCAATTTCTTACTCCATCAACGCAAGCTAAAGCGGCGCATCAGTCCGCGCATGATTTATGAACTTGCCCGCCGCTATGATGAATGGCCGGGAGAAAACTATTCTGGATCCTCGGCGAGAGGCGCCATGAAAGGTTGGGAGCGGCACGGCGTCTGTACGCAAAAACTCTGGCCTGACGATCTGCATGGTGCGGACAATTTTGACCAAGAGCGTGCCGATAAAGCAACCCTGACACCAGGCGGAGCTTATTTTCGAGTCGATTTCAGACAGGTTCGCCATGTGCATGCGGCAATCCATGAAGTCGGCATCGTATATGCCACATTGATGGTACATGCCGGATGGGGGGAGCCAGGCTCCTCCACAGTTTCACTCAAAACGGGTACTACCAGCAAATCCCAAAAAATTAAAATTCCCGTGATCCAACGAAAGGGCAATGCAGATGGTGGGCATGCCATTGCCCTTGTCGGCTACACCTCTCAAGGTTTTATAATCCAGAATTCATGGGGGGCGAGTTGGGGCAAAAATGGGTTTGCTTTATTGCCCTATGAAGACTTCATGATTCATGCCACCGACGTTTGGGTGGCGCAACTTGGCGTGCCCGTAAAAGCGGACCTCTGGGCTCAGGGCGCAGCAGATGTCACGAGCGGAACTTTCCGCGCGGGACAAGTTATCCCTTTAAATGAGATTCGACCATACGCAATCGATGTTGGAAACAACGGCAAACTCTCTGATCAGGGTAACTACTGGACCACGGAAGAAGACTTGAAAAGATTGTTTTTCGAAACCATTCCGGCCAAAACCGAGGGTTGGGCGAAACGACGAGTGATGTTATATATTCATGGGGGTCTGAATAGCGAAGACGATGTAGCCAAAAGGATTGTTGCATTTCGCGACGTATGTCTTGCTAACGAAATTTACCCTCTACACATCATGTGGGAGAGCGATTGGTTCAATACCACCAAGAACATTCTCAAGGACCAATTCGCTGCAGCTGATGAGCGGGCGGGCGGCGCATTTCTTGATCACCTGCGCGAGGCGAAAGATCGTGTGCTTGAGCTAACCCTAGCCGCCCCGGGTGGAAAGCTGTGGGGCGAAATGGTTCAAAACGCTGAGCTCGCTTCCAAACATGCAACAGGTGCAATGCAGCTCCTCATAAAATATGCGAAAGAAGCGAAAGAAAGTCTTGGCAAGAAGGCGGAAGGCAATTGGGAACTTCATGTGGTTGGCCACAGCGCTGGCTCCATATTCGCCGCACACGCCATTACGCAACTGGCCAGTCTGGGCATATCCTGGAAAACGCTTCAATTCATGGCGCCCGCAATTCGGATAGATCTGTTCAAAGAGCTAGTGCTACCAAAGATAATGGATAAGACCTGCCCAAAGCCTAGCTTGTATAACCTGAGCAAAGTGGGAGAGCTCGACGATGATGTCGGTCCTTACGGAAAATCCCTTCTTTATTTGGTCAGTAATGCCTTCGAAGGAACTCGGGAAGTACCCTTGCTCGGCATGCAAAAATTTCTTGAAGAAGATCCAAAGTTACTGACTCTATTAAATAGTGCAGTCGATGGCCTGCCTGGCATCGTTATATCCGGGGCAGGAGACAAACCCGGGGCTATGTCCAAAAGCGATACCCACGGTGGCTTTGACAACGACCCCAATACCATGAACTCGGTTCTTGTCCGGATACTTGGTGAATTGCCAAAAGTTCCTTTCACCGCACGAGATCTGCATTTCTAATATTGGTATTGATAGCAGGGTTGATGGAATGTTCCCTCTTTGTAATATGAAATCGAGATTTGCCACTCTAGTTATTTTTTCATTTTTTTGTATTTCAGCTTTCGCTGCTCCAGCTTCATGGTACCAATGGAAAAGTAAATTAAATAACAAACGGTACTGCACGCAAACTTCTCCGGGCGCTGGATGGGAACAGGATAATGTTCCCTACAAAGATGCTCGTTGTGAAATTCGCGCGGTCGTCAGAAACGATGTTGCTACTACCAAGCCCGACAGTAAGTCACCTACTATGCAAGCTTCCGACACTTCACGCCTCCCATTATCAACTTCGCCCTGACTTTTGCATGGAAGCATGTAAAGCGCACCCGAAATCATTGGTGCGTTCGTTGAACACGACAAACAGACTGGAATATCCTCGCTTCAGATTGCTGATAAAAAGTCCGGGTGCTTTATGATGCACGCACAATCAACAATGAACGAAAGATATCGACATGGAAGTTAATACCATGCAAGCAATTGGGGCAGGACTTTTTGCCTGCGCGTTGTTACATACATTTGCCGCAAAATCCTTTGAACGTTTCGCCCACCGTTACCCTCGACATGCAGGCCTGTTCCATCTATTGGGCGAGGTTGAAGTGGTTTTCGGATTCTGGGCATTCGTGCTGATTGTCGTAATGGCGCTGGTGTCAGGTGGGGTGGAAGCAATTGCTTACGCTGAGTCACGCCAGTATACGGAACCTCTGTTCGTGTTTGTCGTGATGGTGGTCGCTGCCTCACGGCCAATACTGGAGATTGTCAGACACTTACTCGTGCTAGTAGCACACCTGACACCGGTGCGTACTAACCTTGCGTTAGCTTGGCTGGGCTTGGCTGCTGTGCCGTTGATGGGTTCGCTGATTACCGAACCCGCTGCCATGACACTTGCCGCACTAATGCTGGCCCCACAAATTTTTCGGCAAGGAATTCCGGAATGGCTTAAATATGGAGCACTGGGTGTGCTGTTTGTTAATGTTTCAATTGGTGGCACGCTGACATCTTACGCTGCACCACCAGTACTCATGGTTGCGTCGGTATGGAACTGGGATACTGCATTCATGGCGTCGACTTTTGGCTGGAAGTCGGGCCTTTCCGTGCTGATCAATGCGACGGGAATCACATTCTTACTGCGCTCGCATATTCACGAAGAGGCTCTATCTATAATTGACAATCCCGCGCCCCAGGTTCCCTTGCTGGTCAGCGCAATCCACGTGATGTTTTTGGCCGCTGTAATCACCTTAGCACATCACCCTGTGCTATTTTTGGGATTATTCCTATTGTTTCTCGGCTATACGCAAGCATATGAAAGATATCAAAACCCACTGATTCTCAAGGAGGGCTTGCTGGTCGGTTTTTTTCTCGCTGGATTGGTAGTTTTAGGCGGTATGCAGCAATGGTGGCTGCAACCCATCGTTTCCAGTCTCGGCCCGACGGCCTTGTTCTTTGGTGCCATAGGACTGACCGCTATTTCAGACAATGCGGCGCTCACTTATCTTGGCTCATTGATTGCCGGCATGTCAGATCAAGCGAAGTATATGCTGGTTGCGGGTGCAGTTGCCGGGGGTGGTCTAACCGTGATTGCCAATGCGCCTAATCCGGCTGGCGTAGCACTACTCAGGCGTGGTTTTAACGATGAATCAATTGGGGCTATCGGTTTGCTGTTGGGTGCGCTGCCACCGACTGCTATTGCAGCGTTATTCTTTATGTTGTAAAAAAAGATTAGCTTGAAAAATTCTGGTGTAAATTTTACTCTGGATTAAGACTGGCATTTTTTCTATAAAGGAGACGCCACCGGTAGCGTCCCCTTTATTCAAGTTTTACACGAACGCATTTTTAATTGCCGCGCCGGCTCCACGACAGTCATCGACGTTACGTGTAACCAAGGTCAAATCATGGATCAAGGCAATCGCGGCAATCTGCTTGTCTATCGGATGTACAGGGTAAGGCGACATTAATCGCCCCCACACTTGGGCGCACTCTTCATCGAAGGTCAAGATTTTATCGGCGTAGTCAGCCACAACCCTGCCCAGCCATTTTTCAAGCATCCTGGTTTGTGGAAGATCGCCACGATGCCGGATATTCTCCAATCCCCGGCGAATTTCGCCTATCGTTTGCGCGGAAATATAGAGGCCATCAGTGGCCGTTGTTTGAAAAAATTCCCGGACACCCGGGTTGGCCTTTATACCCTTGCGAGCCTCGCTAATTACATTGATATCGACCAAGCACATAGCTTATGCGTTTCGAAAATTAAAGTCGGCATTGTCGCCCACATTTGGCATGCTGGACAGGACTTCTGCAACAGATCGACGGCTTTGGACGCTGTAAAAGTCGCGCCGCTCAAGGGCATATCCTGTCGGATTCACTGGGCACAATCCTGATCGCTTTCGCCGGTTTCAGCCTGCTGCTGGATCAGGCGGGGATGAGCCCGGCATTGGGGCATGTGGAGCTTTACTCGCCGTTCATCGTGCTGGTCTACCTCGTTGCGATGCGCGCCATTTACAGCTACGAACGCCGCACGCTGTCCGAATACACCAAGGTATCCGCCGAGCGGTCATCCGAATGTCACGCTGCGCAGCGCCGTCAAAGGCTACGTGCTGGCTGCCATCGCGGTAATAATGGTGGGCTCCTGGTTGCCGTTTATCGCAACAGACATTGCCAATCTGATGGGCTGGGGGCAAAGTTTTGTTAAATATCAGCAAACAATTAACGATGCCATTGCGTGACTGGAAGTCAGCTTTAAATAGGTTTAATATTCAGTTTGAAGTCCGGATGCCGCAAGTTTAATTAACTGACGTTTACACAAAATTTAGGACACGCTCAACGCGAGTCCACCACTGCAAGGAGTTACAAAATGCATTCGATGCTTGTCAAAAATATAGACGCTTTGGCTCGTGCCCGGCTGGTGACGGTCAGCGCCGATGCGTTGCTCGTGGACGTAGCGAACCAGCTCTCGGACACACATATCAGCCTTGTCGTCGTCTGTGATTCTCATGGGGCGATGGTGGGCGTCATCACAAAGACGAACATCGTCCAGCAGATTGGTCGTTCCTGCGAAAGCATAGGCACTACCGTGGCTTCTGAAGTGATGACTCGGAATGTCACCTCCTGCTGCCCGACCGACTCCCTGCTCGACGCCTTGTCGATGATGGAGAAGAGCAGCTTTGTACACCTCCCCGTTATTGACGAGAAGTTCAAACCGACTGGCGTCGTCAATGCGGGCGATGCGCTGCGGGCGCTGGTGGCGGAAGGAAAGTATGAAGCGGCGGTGCTTCGTGACTACGTGATGGGTATCGGCTACCGGTGAGGATTTGACAATGACAGTCTCCGACACCAGGCCGATCGTTCTCATCACCGGCGCGACCGGCAACCTCGGCCGTTCGCTCGGCAAAGCGCTTGGTCGCGACTACCGGATCGCCGGTCTGGACCTGAAAGCTCAAGGCGCCGAGTTCTCGGTGTTCGAGGCGGATTTCACCTCCGGACCTTCGGTTGAGCTGGCGTTGCGAAAGTTCCGCGACGCGTTTGGCTCGCGTATCGCCAGCGTTATTCACCTCGTCGCTTATTTCGACTTTACCGGCGAGGAAAAGCCGCTCTACGAAACCGTCAATGTCGAGGGCACCCGTCGTCTTCTGCGTGCGCTGCAAGACTTCGAAGTCGAGCAGTTCATTTATGCAAGCACGATGCTCGTTCACGCCCCATGTCGCCCCGGCGAGCACATCGACGAGCAGCAGCCGATTGAGCCGCGCTGGGCCTATCCAAAATCAAAGGCCGCCGCTGAAGCGATGGTTCGGGCGGAGCACAAAGCAATCCCTTACGTCATTTTGCGGCTGGCAGGGGTTTACGACGAGCACGCGATGGTGCCAACGCTGGCCAGGCAAATAGCGCGGATTTACGAGCGCGACTTTCAGAGTTATTTTTATTCGGGCAGCACACTCGTTGGTCAGGCAATGCTGCACCGCGACGACATGCTCGAAGCATTTCATCGCACCGTCGACCGTCGCGCTGTGTTGCCGCAAGAGACGGAGATTTTGATTGGCGAGGTCGACGCGATCGGCTACGACGCGCTGCAAGATGAGCTCGGCTATCTCATTCACGGTGTCGATGATTGGCCGACGGTGCGCGTGCCCAAGCCCATTGCCGCCGTTGGCGCGTGGGCGCAAGGCAAGCTCGAACCAGTCATCCCCGACGTGATCGACGGGGGCGAGGTTCCGTTCATCAAACCCTTCATGGTCGCTATGGCCGACGATCACTACGCGCTCGACATCCGGCGCGCTCGCGAGCTGCTCGGCTGGGAGCCGCAGCACCGATTGAAGGACGAGTTGACGAAGCTCGTTGCGGCCTTGAAAAATGACCCTTCCGCTTGGTACCAGACTAACGGCATCACGCCGCCGGCCTGGCTCGGCGATGCAGACGACGTTGGCAAAAATCCAGATAATTTGCGCGCGCGCCATGAGGCGCAAATCAAGACCGAGCACCGCGCCAACCGCTGGGCGCATTTCGTCAACATGGGCCTGGGCACGTGGTTGATAACGCAGCCGCTGCTGATCAACGTCACCGAGCCGCTGCTGCGCTGGAGCGAAATTGTTCTGGGTGCGATGCTCATCGTCTGCGCTGGCGTGGCGCTGTCGTGGCGTGCGACCTCAGCGCGCTGGTTGTGCGCAGGCATCGGCGCACTGGTCATGGGTGTGCCCTTCTTGTTTGCTACCGGGAACGCCGCGGCTTATCTTTCCGACACGCTGGTAGGTGCGCTGATCTTCGGCTTCGCCGTTTGTACCAAGCCCGAGCCCGGTGTTTCGGCCATCGCCGCGCTGACCGGCCCCGAAGTGCCGCCGGGCTGGAGCTACAATCCGTCAACCTGGTCGCAGCGCATGCCGATCATCGTGCTGGCGATCCTTGGACTTTACGTCTCGCGCTATCTCGCCGCCTACCAGCTTGGCTACATACCTGATGTATGGGATCCGTTCTTCGCCGCCTCCTCGCCCCTGGACCCGCGCAACGGGACCGAGGACATCATCACCTCGTGGGTTTCAAAAGCGTGGCCGGTCTCGGATGCCGCCGTAGGAGGCTACACCTACGTGCTGGAAATCCTCACCGGCATCGCCGGTTCACGGTTGCGCTGGCGCACGATGCCCTGGCTGGTGGTTCTGTTCGGCCTCATGATTGCGCCGCTCGGCATCACGTCGATCTTCTTCATCATCATCCAGCCAGTCGTCATCGGCACCTGGAGCATCATTGCGCTGATCGGCGCGGCGGCGGTCCTGATCCAGATCCCG
>JBKJQT010000119.1:0-9395 GCA_046593855.1 Candidatus Nitrotoga sp.
CTCTTCTTGAGTATAGACTCCGCCAATAACAACAGTACCTCCATTATCAATCAATACTTGGGTACGGATTTTCTTGGTATTAATACTGGGTACCCCCCCCGCCGTCGAGTTGATTACCTCGCCCACAGAATCCTGAGTTACCTCTACTTTCATGTTGATATTATCGTCTGGCGTGATTTGAGGAGTCACCGTAAGGCTTAAAATCGCATCTTTAAACAATACATTCGTTCCCTGCAGGCTGACTGTCTGATAGGGTATTTGCACACCTTGTTCAATTCTCGCTTCAGTTCCATTTGCAGTTACCACACGAGGGCTAGCAATGTTTTTAGTTATGCCATTCAGTTGGGATGCCTGCAACTCCAGCCCCAATATTTTTGTCGCCGATGAGTTGAAAAGCAAGGCTGTCAGCACACCAGTACCAAGTTGCCCGGGAGTTCCTGGTAAGTTAACTGGCCCACCACCAGCACTGCCGCCTATAGAGCCACGTTGGTTACCACCTATAGAAAACCCGCCTCCAGGTAGAGACGGCCCGGTATAGCTTAATCTTCCACCCAAGGTTCGAGTAAAGTTATCAGTTGCCTCAACAAAACGTGCTTCAATCATTACTTGGCGCACGGCCACATCGACTTGCTTGATCAGCCTGCGTGCTACCTCCAGACGCGATGGCGTATCTTGAACGAACACCGTATTGGTGCGTGCATCCACCACTGCACTCCCGCGTTTGGATAGCATCCGCTGCGTGGGGCTTGTGGGGTTTTGTAGCAAAGCGACAATTTCCGCTCCTTTTGAATAAGTAAGTCGGAAACTTTCCGTTTGGAGAGCCGCAAGGTCGAAAATTTCTTGATCTGCGGTTAAATTAAGTTTTTCCTTGGTTGCCAATTCCTCGCGCGGGGCAACTTGGATCACGTTGCCGTTTTTGCGCATCTCCAGACCGCGTGAATCGAGAATGATTTGTAGCGCTTGATCCCAAGGCACATCCTTAAGGCGTAAAGTCAGATTCCCGCTCACCGAATCGCTGATTACCATGTTTAGATTAGTAAAGTCGGCAATAACATTCAGCGCTTCGCGCACTGCAATATTCTGGAAACTCAAGGTCAATTTTTCGCCCGCATAACCTATTTGACTGTTTTTCAACAGCTTATTCGGATCATCCGCCACAGCTCTTATTTCCACGACAAACTTGTTATCCGTCTGATAGGCGACGTGCTCCCATAAGCCCTTGGGTTCAATGACCATGCGCACATGGTCACCCTGCATAAATGTATCGATACCCTGTATTGGCGTACCGAAATCCACTACATCAAGCTTACGTTGCAAGTTGCGCGGTAGACTGGTATTCATGAAGTCCACGATTAGGTTTTTGTCTTGCTGCTTAACGTTTATACCCACACCAGGGTCTGACAAGTCTACCTGAATGCGTCCTTCACTATTCCCGCCACGGCGAAAAACAATATCACGCAGGCTATATTTCTGAGCGCTTGACTTCGCCTCAGCAAATCGTGCAGTGGCTGCCGTTGCTGATGCCGCAGGAATTTTGCCATGCAGGGTAATCAGCAGGTTAGTGCCCTGTGTATGAGCGTCATAAACCAATGTTTGATTGAGGTTAACCACCAAGCGGGTGCGGTTGCCTGATTGCACGATATTGGCACTATGCAATTCACCTACGCCAAATTTCTGTGTCGATTTGCCCAGCTCATTTGTTGTATTGGGGAAATCAAATACTATGCGCGCCGGGTTGCTGATTGCAAAATTCAAAGGCGGATTGTTAAGCGTATTTTTCAAACCCAATTTAAGCACCAGCTTGCCGCCCGGTGCAGCACTGACGCTGAGCGACTGAATGCTATTTGTTGTGCTAACATTTTGTGTGCTAGCGTTTTGTGTATTGGTATTGTTTTGTGCATGGGCAGTTAACGCACAAACCGCAAATGCTGCGACAACAAGCAAAACAAGGTTTTTAATTGCGCTTTTATAATGTCTCATGTTTCATTCCTAATCATTCATTCCATCAATGACAAACTATTTATACGTTCCGCCCAGTCTCCCGCACTATCTTGCACGATTTCTTTGATTTTTACTTCGGTTTCAGTGACTGAAATGATTTGACCAAAATTGGATCCCAGGTAATTGCCTGTTTTAACTCGGTGCAGCTTGCCATCCGACGAGCGTACGATAGCATGACCAACTTTATTCTTATAAAGGAAACCGACCATCTTTAAACTTTCTAATGGGGATTCTTCTAGTGCTTCTCGACGTCGTTTCATATCCGGCTGATTGAGGCCGTGTAAATCGCCACTTTTCGCTTCGGGCTTGCGTGGTTTGAATGGATCGGGTAAACCTGTAGAGTTATCATAAACGAATGGCTCATATGGCTTAATTTCAGGAGGTGGATCCACCTTGCCACGCATTCCAGTTCCAGTATCTTTGACGAAATTGCGCAAGTCTTGAAACTCCTCTTCAGCACAGGCAGACAGCAATAAAGATGTGAGTAGCAGCAAATAAGCGGGTCTCATTTGTGTGTTCCAGCTGTTTTAGAAGATTGCTTTTGAACAGTTAATTCTTCCTCATCTAAATAGCGATATGTTTTAGCTATCGTATCCATAGTCAGGTGCCCTCCCGTTGGATTAATGCTAATTTCGCTTAACGATACAATGCGCGGCAATTGGGCAATATCACTTGAAAACTTACCAATGTCATCATAACTGCCCGTTACTTTAATGGTAATTGCCTGCTCAGCAAATACGCCGGTAATAACCTCGGCGCCGGGTCTAAACAATTCAAATTGTAGCCCGCGACCCAGACCAGCTTGATTAATATCAGTCAGCAATGCGTCCATTTCTGATTTGCTCGGTAATTGTTTCAGCAGTGCATCAAACGATTGCCTAACTTCCGTAAGTTTTTTATTAATAACATCCAGGTTGATGGCTATGGCCTTTTTGGTCTTGAAATCTGCTTTTAATGTAGTTTCAATCTGCTTAGCGGTGCTCAGCGTTTCCCAACGATCCTTCCAGTCAAATACAGCACCTAAAAGTAAAACGGTCACGAATATTGCCACAAATGCACTGAATTTAACCAACAAAGGCCAGCCGCCCGGGTCTTTGGGGTTAATATTCTTTAGATCTTCTAGCAGTCTCATGATCTTACTTAACCTTTCGTGCCAGCTGGCTTAACCGGAGAAGTGGGGGTTGTTGGTACTTGAGTGGTCAAATTGAAATTCAAAGTAAACTCATTCAAGCGTGGTCCATTCGCATTTGCGGTTGTCGCAGAAATTTGAACCAGTGTCGGCGACTCTAGCCATTGAGAGCTATCAATAGAGCGCATCAGAGTGGATACCCGCGCGTTCGACTGAGTAAAACCGACTAGGCCAACCTTGTTGCCAGTCTGTTTAATTGATTTTAAATACACGCTGTCAGGCAAAATATTCAACATTTGGTCCAGTAGGTGTACCACATCTGAGCGGGTACTTTGCAGTTTTTCCACTACCGTTTTCCGTTCCATCAGTGCTGCGATCTCCATCTTTAGATGCTTTATTTCAGAGATCTGCTTGTCTAGCAGGACAATTTGATCTGTCAGATATCGGTTGCGGCGTTCCTGATATTCAATCTGCGTGTTAATGACAACATGCACAAAACCAACAAGCATTGCTGCCAACACCAGCGTGATGGCACTGAACGCGTAGAATTGAATCTGCCGCGCTTTGCGCTTTTCAGCACGATGCGGTAATAAATTAATGCGTATCATGAAGGATCAAACCTCCTCATCGCAAGACCACAGGCAATCATTAGCGCTGGTGCATCAATCTGTAATTGGCGCTGATTAATGCGCCCGGACAAGGTCATTTGAGCAAATGGATTCGCCACCAATGTTTTCACCTGTGTACGCGTTGCTACAGCATCATCCAAATTAGACAGTGCTGCGCAGCCGCCAGCTAAAACAATGTAGCTTACTTCGTTGAACTGGGTTGAGGTATAAAAAAGCTGAATGGCACGAAATACTTCGCCCGCCACACTTTCGCGGAACGCTGCCAGCACGTCGCTTTCGTAACTTTCTGGCAATCCACCATGAAGTTTGCCTGCTTCTGCCTCCTCGGCGGATAAGCCGAACGCATCCTGGATATGTTGGGTCAATTGATCGCCACCCATTTGTTGGTCGCGCATGTACACCGATTGCCCGTTGCGCATTATGTTTACATTCATTACGTTTGCACCTATATCTACCAACGCTACGCATTGATCAGCGGCGCCTCCTGGCAATTGCAAGCGGACCTGATCAAACGCCATTTCAGCGGCGTAATGTTCTACATCCATCACTACCACTTTGAGTCCAGCCACTTGTGCGACGGCAACACGGTCTTCAACGTTAGTATTACGCGAGGCAGCCAACAGTATTTCGATTTCTGCAGTATTGCCAGGTACCGGGCCTAAGACTTGAAAATCTAGGTTAACCTCGTCAATAGCAAATGGTATGTACTGATTTGCTTCTGCCTCCACCTGATACTCCATATCTTCCTCATTCAATCCACTAGGCAGAAAAATTTTTTTGCTAATCACGGCGGCAGCGGGAAGTGCAAGGCTAATGTTTTTAATGCGTGTCCCCATTCGTTTCCAAGCACGTCGCAGACATTCCGAAACTGCCTCAAGATCATTTACGTTGCCATCGCTTACAGCATTTTGGGGCAATGGTTCTATTGCATAATGCTCAATCACGTAGCCGTTTTTTTTCGCTAATTCGCTTAGCTCCACAACTTTGATCGAAGACGAGCAAATATCGACCCCGATTAAAGGAGGTCTCTTGGTATACAAGAAATCTAACGGAATATTTAATTTGCCTTTGATCATAATTGATGATTGGAGCTTTATGTATTAATTGGTTTAAATAATAACAATAACAAATTATTACGAATATAAATAATTTTCATTACGGCCTAAAATTGCATTGCACTTTCAAAAAGTGTTAATAAATCAAGATAGCAATACTTTGGATAACGAAAAATACTTTGAAATTTAAAAATCCATCTTTCTAAATCTAATACATCTTTTATATTTTACTTTACGACAAGTTGTAGAATTACTTTAGAGTACTGCTATGAGTTACGACGAATCCCGCTAAGCTTAAGTATTTCTTGGTTTTTTGAGAGAGCTACTTGATTGTCCAACTGGTTAAACGTCAAAACAGACCTTGAATTGCCGTAGATCTTTTTGATACACAAATGCTGCTTGATTTATTTGAAGAACAGCTTCATTTGTCAGTGAAGTTTGTATAGCTATCAGACGCGCTGGTGGGGTGTGAACAATTTGTGGCAGCAGAATGTATTGTGTTGGCGTTATGGATGCATACTCGCTCGACAGCCATGAAATTATATGCAACTTACTGTTTATTAATATATAATTATATTAATTCATAGTGGTGATGGTTGGTTTTGTTATTTTAAATGGATGTAGGTCCGACAGGCTGCTAGATGTTTCCTAAAATGATACTATTACATACTTAACTTTTTACGGAGGTTTGATCATGCATAAAATTCAAAAATTATTATTTTCTAGCATACTTATTATACCTATGCTGTTGCCGACCCAGAACGCATTTTCTGCCGCCGATAATGTGACGACTGTCGTTACGAAACTCATTAAAATAGATCAGAAAGTTGGCGATAGCAAAGAGGCCGTAGCAGGTAAAACGGTCGACGTGCACTACACAGGCTGGCTTTACAATGCGACCATGCTAAATAACAAAGGTAAAAAATTTGATAGTTCCCGCGATCGTGGTGCACATTTTTCTTTTCCATTAGGCGAAGGGCGCGTAATTAAAGGCTGGGATCAAGGAGTTGCTGGTATGAAAGTCGGCGGTCAACGAACGCTTATAATTCCCGCTGATTTGGGTTATGGCGCACGAGGGGCAGGAAGTGCTATTCCGCCAAACGCAGCATTGATTTTTGATGTTGAATTGTTCGGCGTCCACTAATCTATAAAATAGCCTAAATGATCGATTTAATTCAGCATTGTCAAAAATTATGATTAAGGGCAGTATTGTTGCAATCGTGACTCCAATGCACGAGGATGGTAGTCTGGATTTAACTGCATTTCGCGCACTTATTGATTTTCATATTATGCAGGGCACGGATGGCATCGTAGTGGTCGGCACTACAGGTGAATCTCCTACGGTGAATTTAACTGAACATGAGTCGTTGATTCAGGTGGCAGTGGAGCACGGGGCCGGACGCATTCCAGTGATTGCAGGTACAGGCGCGAATTCAACCAAAGAAGCTATCGAATTGGCAGCTTTCTCAAAAAAAGCAGGCGCAGACGCTTCGCTGACAGTGGTACCGTATTACAACAAGCCAACACAGGAAGGTTTATACCTGCACTTCAAAGCTATCGCTGAGGCTGTGGATATGCCGCATATCCTCTATAACGTGCCGGGACGAACCTGTGTGGGCATACATAACGATATTGTGCTGCGCTTGGCACAGATTCCTAATATCGTTGGCATAAAAGATGCGAGCGGTGATATTGAGCGTGGGAGTGATCTATTACAGCGGGCGCCCAAAGATTTCGCGATATACAGTGGTGATGATGCGAGTGCGTTGGCATTGATACTGCTGGGCGCACATGGCACAATTTCTGTTACCGCCAATGTGGCCCCCAGGTTAATGCATGAGATGTGCTTGGCCGCCTTGAACGGTGAATTGGTCAAGGCGCGCGAGATCAATTTCCGCTTGCTTGGGTTGCATCGCTACTTGTTTATTGAGGCCAACCCTATACCGGTAAAATGGGCTGTGTCGTCTATGGGGAAAATGAAGAATGTACTGCGCCTGCCGCTTACGCCACTGTCTGTAGTCTTCCAAAATCTAGTCGAGAATGCGATGCGCCAGGCAGGAGCGATTAATTAGTTTAATTCAGACCAATTACCAGTACAATTTCCTCGCTATAGTGGGAGAAATGACGGAACGCGGATTCCGTTGCTACTGCGTATCCGAAATGTCATTGCATTTATTAATTATACAATGTTCAATTAATTGAATTTACGGTAATAAAAAAATTTCAGGGATGGCATGAGAACACTATATTTAAACATATTATTTTTTTCATTATTAATTTTGGCCGGATGCAGTGCCATTGGCATTGAAAACAAGCGTGTAGATTATAAATCTGCCGCAACCAAGATCCCGGCGCTAGAAGTTCCACCTGACCTGACTACTCCTGTAATTAGAAATCAACATACGATACCGGGCAGTGATGGCGAGATCGTGACAAATTTTTCTGATTTCGTTAAGGGCGGCCAAGCGGCGCAAGTTGGTGTTGCCACCACCGTATTGCCGGAAGTGAAGAATGTGCATTTAGAACGTAACGGCACGCAGCGTTGGCTAGTCGCGGGAGGTAAAGTAGAGAATGTGTGGCCGGTGGTTAAAGAATTCTGGCAGGAACAAGGTTTTATCATTAAAACCGACAATCCTGCGGCTGGTCTTATCGAAACAGACTGGACGGAGAGGCGCGCTAAAATTCAGCAAAGTAGATTAGGCAAAATACTTGGCAAGGTATTCGACAAACTTCATTCATCTGGCGTGCAGGATATGTATCGAACCCGTTTGGAGCGTAGCAAGGATGGGAGTAGCTCGGAAATTTATATTAGCCATAGAGGCATGGAAGAAGTGCTGGATGTGGATAAGAACGGTTATAAATGGAGGCCGCGTCCGAATGATCCTGAGCTGGAAGCCAGCATGTTGCAGTTATTGATGATCAAGTTGGGTGGTGGCACGGAAAATCAGGTTCAGGCAGGGCAAATGCCTAAGTCGCATGAGGTGGCCACCGTGCCGAAGCTACAAGAGATTAACGGCAACAAAATCATTATATTGAACGAGCCATTTGACAAAAGCTGGCGCAAGATAGGACTAGCGTTAGATCAGGCGGGCATCGAGGTGCAAGATAAGGATAGGGTCAGCGGCATATACTTTGTGAGTCCGAGCAAGGATATAGCGAATAAAAAAAGCTGGGTCAATAATTTAATGTTCTGGCGAAATGATAGTGACCGAAAATCTAAAGATTCGATCGAAGGAACTGCACGGTATCAGGTGACCGTGCGTGAGAATAACGCTGGCTGTGAAGTCAGTGTTCTCAACCAAGATGCTGGTAAAGACCTAGCCACGCAGCGTATTACTGACCTACTGTACAAACAGTTGACCAAGTAGCGTTCGACCTTAATCAATGCGCTTCGCTTCACTTGGTAGCGGCAGCGAAGGTAATGCATTAGTAGTGCAAGTTGGCAAAACTTTTGTATTATTGGATTGCGGTTTTACCTTAACTGATACCTGTATGCGTCTGGCGCGTCTTGGCTTAGCCCCTGATTGTCTTAGCGGTATTGTGGTGACACATGAACATGGTGACCACATTGCCGGGGTGGCGCGGCTGGCACGTAAATATTCGATTCCGATATGGGTAACGCACGGCACATTTCGCGCGCAATTCAAATTGCTGAGCAGTGTACCCAAGCTGACAAAAATTGACTCTCACCGTTCCTTCGCTATCGATGAGTTGTTGGTGCAGCCCTTTCCTGTGCCACATGATGCGGCTGAACCAGTACAGTATATGTTTAGTGATGGTGCAAAACGGCTGGGGGTATTGACCGATATTGGTTGTTCCACGCCTCATATTGAGGCGACGCTAAGTGGCTGTGATGCTTTGGTACTGGAGTGTAATCATGATACTGCCCTGTTGGCCAACAGTGATTATCCAATAAGCCTTAAGCAACGCGTTGGTGGGCGATTCGGTCATTTGAATAATGCAGATGCGGCAGCATTGCTGGCACGGTTGGACTATAGTCGTTTGCAGCATATTGTGGCTGCACATCTAAGCCGTAAAAATAACACGCCTGAACTGGCGGTATACGCGTTAAGTAGAGCACTTAATTGCAACCCAGAATGGGTTGCGGTAGCTGGGCAAGATGAAGGACTTACCTGGCGAGAAATTGTATAGAGATAAGTTACAAAAATAAAAAGCCGATTCTACATCGGCTTTTTATTGTGCAAGAAGATAAATTATTTCTTCATTGCATCCTTAGCAGCGTCAGCAGCACCATGAGCGGCGTCAGCAGCAGTTCCAGCAGCGGTAGCAGCAGCGCCAGCGGCTACTGCTGCACTACCAGCTGCGTCTGCAGCACTACCAGCGGCAGTTGTAGCAGCATCTACAGCAGCAGGAGCAGGTGTTACAACAACTGGTGATACAACAACTGGAGTTTCCACTGCGGGTGCTTTAGGTTTTTCGCCACAAGCAGTCAAAGACAATGCCAACAGGCCAGCAACTAGAGCAAAACGTTTCATTTACTTTTCCTTCACAATAATTAAATTTACATACAAAAACCGGGGTATTTCAGTCCGCTACAACGCTAAATTACAGCGAAGACAC
>JBKJQT010000018.1:0-6141 GCA_046593855.1 Candidatus Nitrotoga sp.
TCGTCGTGCCGACTGGGTGACTGCATCAAAACTCAAACATCGCGAATCGACTATCTGGCAACGGCGATTCTGGGAACACAAAATTCGTGATGAAAATGATTTTGCCCGCCATGTCGATTACATTCATTTCAACCCGGTTAAACACGGGCATGTACAACATGCGGTTGATTGGCCTCATTCGACGTTTCACCGCTATGTACGTGATGGGGTATATGCGCATGACTGGGCTGTTGCGATGGAAAGTGCGGTGTTGGGGTATGATTAACCCTGCCCGCGTGGGGACAAAAACGTGTCCACCCTACTTGACTGATCGTTATTTAATACGCCCGAACAGTATTGGGTCTCAATACTGTTCGGATAGCGCGCTTGACGGAGTGTTTTGTCTGTTCAATACTTTGATTTTATTTAACTTATTTTTCTTAAACGAACAGTATTGTATTGGGTCTTGCAATAATACATTTCCTTCCTCTGGTTTCCCGTTCTCCCTACCGTAGCATAATGCACAATCTGGAAGTCTGAAGAGGTGCGACAATTTGTCACATTACCCAATTCCTCGGAGTAGGTTATCCTTTTGAAATTCAAGAATAGCATGATCGCAGGTTATATATGCGTAAGCATGTCTGCCTTCTTGAGATCAACAATTACAAAGGGATTGATATGGCTCAACTGAAAAAAATAATTCCGGCGATGTTTTTCACATCGGTGTTTGCCGCTCACAGTGCCACAGTTCTGGCCGATCACGGTGCCATGGGCTTTGGCATCGGCACCGCATCGCCGATTATCACCCAACCCGGCATAACACTTCCTGCCGGTATGTGGGCAGGCGGTTTACTTACCTCATTCACCAATTTCAACAGCGCCTCGGATGCCACGCTTATCGACGCTGCCGGCGGCTCGCATGCTCTCAGCGCCTCTCATGTTCACAGTGTAAAGTCCCAGGTAGTGCAATCGGTATTCGCCGCCTATGGTGTGACCGACAACTTGACTCTCGGTGTCAGACTGCCGTATGTACAGCGTTTTGATGTTCGCTCGCCGGATGAGCATAACATGGCGGTCAATAACCTGGGTAATCCGGGAGGTTTTGGCGGCGTCTCCCTTTTTGGTCAATATCGTTTTTTCCACACCGTCGATCAATTAAACCATTTGTCACTGGTCGTAGCCCTCAAAACCCCAACAGGTGCAACCCGCGTCCGGACCGACCCTATTGCGCACGATGCCCACCATCCTGAGGAGCTTTCTCGTGAGCGTTTTGACACGCACTTTCAGCCCAGCAGTGGCTCATGGAATCCTTCTGCCGGCCTTTCCTTCACTCGCGCCATGGGGAAGTTTTCGTTTGACAGCAACGTTCTCTATACGGTCGTTACCAGAGGGGCGCAAAAAACCGATGTCGGCGATACTTTTGAATATAACGCCGCCCTTTCCTATGCTATCGTTGGTATGGCCAGAGACAATCTTTTCGTCGCCAGCAACAATGCGCCGTGGACAGCCGTCCTAGAATTCAATGGCCTATGGCAGGATCGCCAGAAAGCTGCAGGTATAACTGATCCGAACTCGGGCAGCAATACCATTTATATCTCACCAGGCATCAGATATTCTGGCGGTAAGAACTGGAATACTGCCTTGTCAATTGGCGCGCCGATCGTAAAAGATACGAATGGTTACCAGACATCGCCTGACTACCGGGTTACTTATCGCTTTGTCTTTGTTTTCTAGTATGGCGTCGGCCATTGAATAGTTTGGTAAAAATCTCTGGTTTTCTCACTATTGCAGGAAATACACTGCTCTCTGTTCGAGGGCCGGCTCCCCAAGCAGTAATTGGCAGCAATAATATTGCGGTAGCATTTATTCCAAACATAATGAGAAGTTTGTCTAATTATTGATTATGAAAAGCTCTGTTTTCATCAACAGTAAAACAGTCGCAAATGGGGTTCCAGGGAGTCTCTCGCTGGGACCTTGCCACCTGTGCGGTTACCTGTTGCTTATTTGCGCAATGATGTTCAGCACGATCAGTTATGGCGCGATGTTTGTCACGAGCGCTTTCGGTCCAGATGACCGATTATGGCGAGTCGTACCCGAAAAGTGGCATGTAAATGTAGAATATTCTACTGATCTGGGTAAAACGTTCAGCGTACCGGTACGCATCAATAGTAAGTCACAGCGCATTAAGGTAAGCGGCGAGAATCGGCCTGGCATCGCCATAGATCGTTCCGGCAAAATCTACGTTACTTTTGCGGCAGAAGGAACTCAGCCAGTAACCCAATACTTTAGTATGTCCACTGACAATGGCCGCAGTTTTTCAACGCCAATACCCTTGAGTTATAAAGCGGCGGAAGCAAATTCTTATCAAGGCAGATTGGCATTAAGTCCTTCCGGGAAGGTTTATATCTTCTGGCTTGACGAACGTGAACGCACTGATTGGAAACGACCGGGCAACGCAATATATTTCACAACAGTGGAGGGTGAGGGTAGCGTTAAATTCGTTAACCGAAAACTTTCCGGCACCCTTTGCGAATGCTGCCGTATTGCCGCTGCTTTTGATAACGAGAGTCTGCCTGTTTTATTTGCGCGCTTCATCTATCCGGGTGACATTAGAGACCATGGCCTGCTCAGGATACCAGCTGGCGACGAAGCGCCACTTTCATGGCGAGTCACCTTTGATCAATGGCAATTTAATGGCTGCCCTGAACATGGGCCGGCAATTTCCATTGGTAATGACGACCGATATCATATTACCTGGTTTACGTTAGGCGGTATCCGCCAAGGTTTGTTCTATGCCTATTCATCCGACCGCGGGCTACACTTCTCCCCCCCCTTGCCGATCGGCGCACCAAAAAGAATGCCTGGTCATCCTGACGTCATGGCGCAGGGAAAGAATGTCACCCTGACCTGGACTGAATTTGACGGTGATAAAACGTATCTTCTTATGATTATGCAGTCAAGCGATGGGGGAGAGACCTGGCTTCCGCCCAAGTCAATTGCAGAAAGCAAAACCAGCATGGATTTCCCGTTTTTATTAGCCGGTGCTCAAGGCGTTTTCGTATCGTGGAATAGCAAACAGGAAGATAGTCGTCTAATAAGGGTAGACTCACCCCACGACTAATAAAAGAAGGTCAACGTGGTAGGGAGAAAAACTAAAGTGGTCAAATCCTTTTAAATATTAATATGATGTTGCTCCTTCTCGTCACTGTAATAGGAAGGTGACAATGCTGAGAAAGCCTCGTTTTATCATCCCGGGTGTTCCAGTCCATGTCGTACAAAGAGGGCGTAGCCGGGACCCGGTATTTTATGATGATGCAGACTATAGTTCGCTATTGAGTGCGCTATGCCCCGCTAAATATGTGAATGATCAATTCGGTCTGCCGGCAATTTCCGACATCCGAAAAGAAGTGGAGAATCCGGGACGCGAGTCGCGCCCTGAATTTACCTCCGCCACCTTCAGGGAAGGCATCGAACAATTGTCTGATTTGAAGCCAGACATGATTCTCGAAGGTGTTATTACCAATGTGGCTGCTTTTGGAGCGTTCGTGGATATTGGCGTGCATCAGGATGGATTGGTGCATATTTCCGCCATATCGAACAGCTTCGTGAAAGATCCGCACACGATCGTTAAAGCTGGACAAGTGGTGAAGGTGAAAGTGCTGGAAGTGGACGAAAAACGCAAACGCATCGCGCTCACCATGCGTTTGACTGATATTGCGCCGCAACCACACGGCAAACCTGAACCAAGAAACACACAGAGACAACAAGATAGCCTGAGCCATAAAAAGAGCGCAGTAGGAGACAAGCAACGAGAGCCTCCACGAGCTACACCAAACGCGATGGCAGCCGCTTTTTCAAAACTTAAAACGTAACCTGATTAGTGCCAATCTCTTAGAGGCGCAGAATACGTAGCGGTTAAGGCTTAGTGAAATAAAATGGTAGCTTCCCCTTTGTTCCCGAGGTTTCTTTTTTTACGACCCTGGTACCTTTGCTCTTGTTAGCCTTCGCCACAAGTGGCGGAGAATTTACTCGAAAGAGATTAAATTGTGTTGCAGGCAAGGTAAAAGCTCTTTACCATGCGTTTCATGTAACGGTTGAAAGGGGCAGTCATGAGTGCAACAACATCACTACGGGTACAAAAGCACCGCGCCGCGCTACGGGCATCCGGGCTACGTCCGGTACAGATTTGGGTGCCGGATACGCGGCGTGCCGGATTCGCCGAAGAGTGTCGTCGTCAGTCGCTAAGCTTGCGCAACGATGCGCATGAACGCGAGACCCTGGAACAGCTTGCCGCTGTGGCGGACACAGAAGGCTGGCAGTGAGGCGCGGCGACCTGGTGACGATTGCCTTGCAGGGTGATCTGGGCAAACCGCGCCCGGCCTTGGTCATCCAGTCCGATTTATTCGATGCACATCCTTCTGTAACCATTTTGCCGGTGACTGGCGAGTTGCGCGATGCGCCGCTGTTCAGGATTCCAGTGCATCACAGCGCAAGCAACCGTTTGAGCAAGCACTCGCAGGTCATGGTGGATAAACCGCAGTCAGTCGCACGCGAAAAAGTAGGTGCGGTAATTGGTCGGCTGGATGATGAAACGATGATGGCAGTGAACCGCGCGCTGGCAGTCTTTATCGGGGTTGCGTGAGGTGGTTGTGGCACTAAAAAACAATTCGAACATGACCCCTTTAATTTGCAAAATCTCATATTCATAAGTTTTATATGCCCTATTTTTTCCATAACGCGATCCCCAGAGGCTGCTTGTCAACTTGGATGGATTGAATTTTATTGTGCGTAAGATCTATGACGCTAATACCATTCCAGCCTTCCGTAAAACTATTTCCGCCAGTTAGATAGGCTGTCTTGCCATCTTCGCTTAGCACAATTTGTTCATGGTCACCATGTAGCGGAATATGCGTTTCCCGTCCATCGCGCAGATTGATACGAGTAAGTACGGCTGCACCGCTAACCTCGCCAGCTGGGCCTGTACCCACAATAAACAGGGTCGAAGCATCCTTGCTTAGTGCAACACCGTGCTGATGTGTTTGAGCAGATAGAGGAATTTGTGTTTGCTCTCCCGTTTTCGGGTTCAACTGAAGTAGAGTGCGGCCTTGAATCGGCAACAAGAGATGTCCCTCTGCGCTAATAGCGGCATAGTGTGGTTTAGCAAACCCCCCATAGCCGAGCGGTGCCACATTAAAGACCCGCAATGAACGGTCATTCAGATTATAAGCGGTCACTGAATACGAGTCGTGGTCAATGCTATAAATCTCATAGCCCTCGTTGCTGAATAACACCTGGAAGGGTCGAATACCTATCGGCACACTGGCCGTGACGGTTTGCAATTGCGTCGAGATGATCTCTAACTGCCCGGCGCGATTGCCGCAATTGACGCCCACGGCTACCGTTTTTCCGTCTGGAGAAACGGCGACGCCCATGCCACCTTGCCGATACTCGCCCCATTGCGCGCCGCTCAATGAACTTTGGTACGGTATCAATGCGGTGCGTAGACGAGCACGGATGTCAACAACCGCAACGCCTTCAGCGGTGGCAACATAGGCATGCCCATCCTGGCTAATGGCAACACCGTATGGGGCGCGTCCTACTTTGACCCGCGCGATGACACCTTTTTGCGGATCCACATAAGCCAAATGAGGGGCCTTGAATTGGCTGACAAGTAACACGTCAGATTCGGACGTTGTGGACTCGCCGTTGGCATATGCACTGCCAACCCAACTTAAGACGATGACGAGCAAGAAATTCTGGAACCAGCCCTGGTGGGCAAACTCCATTTGCTTTAGTTGCCGCTCGCGCATTACTTTGCGCCAATCTGTTGCAGACCGTGCGTTGAGCAGGCTTCATCCAGATTTCCGCTTGGTGCGCCACATACTCCAATACCTCCGACGCGTTGACCATCAATGACAATGGGCAAGCCTCCGGCAAGTATCACCATTCTGGAGTCCATGTCACGTAAACCGTTAAGCGCGGGATTCTCTGCAATGGCGTTAGCCAAGCGCGCTGTTGCTTGTCCCATGCTGGCGGAAGTAAAAGCTGTCAACGCTAAATAGAAATGTCCCCTTCCCTGCAAAGTAGAAATGTCCCCTTTCTCCTGCGCTACTTCTATTACAGGGTAGCATTACGCCCCTCGGGGGCGGACTTGCCGTCAGG
>JBKJQT010000254.1:0-3736 GCA_046593855.1 Candidatus Nitrotoga sp.
AGGTGAAATGAAAGCTTTATGGAATAGATGACGCGCAAGAAGCAAAGGAGGCATACGTAACCAGGTTGCGCGTACATAAAGCATCTGTCGGGCTGCACCGGTCAACCAATCGGAACAGCTTTTGTGGGCTGGCATAAGCGCACGTTCAAAAAGTTGATCTGTAAATATCAAGGTTATTGGGTTGGGGCGACCACATTTGGCTACTTTTATCATGCCTAAAGGGATAGGAGTGTTCAAAATATGGACAGCATAACGTAAGGCGTAAAAAAGTGGGCGACTTACCTCAAGTTCCCGCGCTCGCGCGGCCAAATTAGGCCAAAATGCTGGCAATTTATTGAAATGTCGTAACAAACTATCAATATCAACCAAATCCCGCAGACCCTGATCCAGTTGATCATTAAGGAACAAATGAACTGCGCTATGGAGCACCATGTCGACCGGGGCAAATACCTTTAAATCGTTGTAGCCATCAAGTGACTGCGCCGCAGTCAAGAGCTTTGCGGAATCAGGGTGAAGAGCTGCCGTTTCAGGCAAAATCGCATGATGCACATCGATAACGGTCATCCGTTTAATATGCTGCATAGGGGGTAGTTCATGCATCCATGTGCGATAGTAGCGCTGGTCATAGGCATCGTGATGCGTCGCAGCCCAACCATGAAGCATCAAGGCAGCCTCTACAGCATTAAGGCTACCTTTAGGTACTATGATGTCAATATCGGAGAATAATCTCCCTTTGGCGGACGGCAGTTTTGCCATGACATAAGCAGCGCCCTTGAGAAGAGTGACTGGCATCCCTATTTTCGCCAATGCATTTCGAATTTGGGTTATTTCCCAATGAACATCTTGAATATGTTTTTCAGAAATTACGCGCGACCATTCCAGATGTTCGCGTGGTTTCGACGGCACCTGTTCGAGCAAGCCATTTTCGTCCAGTAAAATGCAAATGCGTGCCAATAGATTGGCGCGGCGTGCTTGGCGTATGAGTAAATCCCAATCAGGTAAACTCAGGGAAATTAATGTTTCTGGCTCTCGGAGTGCTTGTAAAATTAGGTAATTGGGGATCACTTTTGGTATGCCAGTGAAATATAATGCGAAGAATCGTTTTACCACTACCCCATCCATTTTCACCATAAAGGCAAGGTACTTGACTCCCTCCTTAAGAAGGAAGACTGGAGCAACGGGATTGTAAAAACTTAAAATTCACTAGCATCCAGATGACAATTTACTGGAATTTTCGGTTTTAACGCGTCGAATATTTTAATGGCATCATCCAGTTTGCTGTAGGTAAAATCATAGCACAGAGACGCATCAATCAAACTCGTCATGGTCTTAAAACCATTGAGTCCAAGAAGACTGTAATTAAAAGAATTATCCGCAACCCGCATGAAAGCACGGGCTTGAGGCAATGTCTCCAAACACGCCTTAGCGCCAGCCTGATACTTTGGAAAAATAATCCACGCAACCTGGACGACCTCTGTAGCTCGAGCTAAGCTATCAGACGGTGCTTTCATATGAGCAACCGTGCCCTTTATCGTATCTGCCACCTTGCGGCTGAAAATCGCATTGGGCTCATAATTCCTGATGAGCTCGATAGATTCGTTTTTTAAGCTAACGGGGCGCGGAAGTGGGATGAGTTTCCCATCACCAACACGAACCAAAGCAAGCTCATCAGACAGCAATCTCCACCCGCGGTTTACCAAAGCTGCGCACAAGGTGCTTTTACCCGAACCAGGCGGAGCGGGCATAATTACAGCATAACCACCTTTTTCAACCACCGCCGCATGAATAATCAAACAGAGGTTAGCATGATTTGATACGCACCAATTAAGCCCCCACTCCAACATAGGAAATGCCTGGTCGAGCGGCAGAGGTTTAAATATAGTGTTCCCATCAAATAAAAACAGCGCCTGTGGCTTGAACCATCGCCGCAGGTTACGTGGGCGCACAAGACAAATGTGAAAATCTGCAAAACCATCCTGTTCAACTAAGGGATAATCGGCATAAAGCAAACCGATACCTTCAGCCACACTGGAAATCGAAGTTTTGAGATGCGTGGTAAAAGAACCAGTTTGAAGAAATATCCCCGCCTTTCTAAGACGGTGTTTAAGTTCTGATGGAGTTAATGCAGAAACATTCAAAATCAGCTAAATTCTATCAGCCCAAGCGTATTAAGCTCATTGAGAAGATGTTCAATTTGGAATGAAAATTCCTCATGCGTTACCATTTTGGCGTGCAGACGTGGAAAAAGCGCTTCTATTAACAATAACACGTTTAATGGCGATTGCCGTAATTCCAACAATATTTGAGTTGCCGTTGAACTAAGCAGATGCGTATCTCCCGAAAGCTTGTTATAAAACACGAATTCATCATCCCATGAGCAGCAGTTAACTGCTTGATCGGGAATTACTTGCCATTTCATGTTTAATCACAGTATGTTAAAGGTCGATAAGGAGAAAATAAAGTATAACGATCATTCAGTTATTTAGAGTTTGTTTTAAATAATAGATAATTTCTGAAGCATTCCAATTTACATTAGCAGTTGGAGAAAAAGTACCATCATGCTGCCATTCATAGAACATCGATTGAATTGTATCTTCAGTCAGATAAGGAGTAGATCCACTTCTCGCATTTTGTAACGCTTTTACAATATGTTGTAATAATTCTTGTGTTTGAAAAGAAGGGTTCGGAGGTGCAATTACAGAAGCTGAAGTTGTAGAAGTTGGCACCTTTATACTGTTTGTACCCTTGCCCTTTTGCGCCGAAAAATTTGAACCTGATGGAGCGCGAAACGTCGTCATGTAACTCGCAGCTCCCAATTTACCCTTTTCCACCTGCACTGGAGAGTTTACTTTTGCAAGTTGAGGCTCTGGCCAAGGAATTGTCAGCATATCTGACAAGCGTTTATTGTTATATGATGCATTTGATTGACTTGACTTTGGAAATGCGGCGATAAATGTTTCGTCCGGATTTGTAATGAATTTACCGGCAACCACGGCAGGACAAGCACCATGATGACTGGTATTGCCAGATATAAACCCAGAAGGTGACTCGCAAAACGTTTGACCCAATACAGGTCTACTCGCAAGAGTTAGAATTATCCCTGATACGGCCAAACCAGACGTCGCAAATCGTCTGCGAGATTCGCCTGAAAACTTTATTTGATCATCCGTACCCTGAGATAATTTTTGCTTTTCCAGCTCATCATTTTGATCCAAATTGATAGTCATCAGTAATCATCCTTTTAAAGTTGCATCCTGCATTACATGCATTCCTACAACTCAATTATTTAGCGTAGGTAAATAATAAGGAGACTGATAGAATACACTGAACAACTCAAGCAAAATACATGCCATATGCTATATATAGAATATAATACGCTAATAAACAAAATTATACATTGTAAATGCTTTGTCAGTTTGTAGTTCTGCTTAATATTATTATCATAAGTTGTAAAAATTTTCGACATCCAAACCAATTGTTCATGGCTCTAATTTGAATAGTGTGGCCTCAACACTCAACCTCCCATATGAAGAAGTAATCCGTTCGTTCTGTACCCGCTAAGGATGAGCAGATTTATTTTTCGCCGAGCAGAGATTTCTGTCCAGTCGCCGCGCATCATGGTGTAGTGGTCTAATGAAAACGGACACCTCGATAGGATTATTATTCACCTAGAGAGGAGCAGCAATGACAAAACAACGCCAGCATTACGAAACCGCTTTCAAACTCGAAGTAGCAC
>JBKJQT010000261.1:0-5256 GCA_046593855.1 Candidatus Nitrotoga sp.
CTGCTTATATTGCTTCATCTGTGCTCCTTTTACTTGGTCGTTTAAGTGGCTCCGATATTAACGCAGCTCGCCACCTAAATTCGCTTACAAAAGTTGCACTTCAGAGTTGAATCCGCCTGTTCTGATGTTTAATGATCCGTCTGCATCTGAACTTTTTTGCATTATTTTTGTTCTTATTCTTAAATAGGTGCCGACAACCTAAAGTTCAATCTATTTGAGGACTTAACCTATGTTATTCACATTCTAAATACATTATTCCGTACTGAATTAGTCTATGTAGCGTGTATAATCTTCAGTTTTACTATTTCTTGAATTTGTGAGCCAAACTCCTTCCTTTACGGGTGAGCGCTTTTTGCCCGAGTGTAGCGGTGAAATATGGTATGAACATTGGCACCGCTATGCCTTGGCGCGCCAGTTAGGTTCACATTGCACAATTTTGGATGTGGCCTGCGGTGAAGGCTATGGTGCCGCCATGGTGGCTGAAACTGCATATAAAGTGGTGGGTGTTGATTTATCTGTTGATGTAATTCAGCAGGCCAAAAACAATTATAGGCATCATGCTAACCTGCAATTCGTTACGGCTTCATGTGAATGCTTGCCGTTTTCAGATGCGAGCTTTGATTTCGCAATTTCCTTTGAAACAATAGAGCACATTGAGAAACAGAAAGAATTTATTTCTGAACTCACGCGTGTTTTGCGCCCGGATGGCATATTGATACTGTCCTCTCCAAACAAGCGTTTGTATTCCGATGCACATGATTATCACAATGAATTTCATGTTCGTGAATTATATCGAAATGAGCTGGAAGAATTGCTGCATGAGACTTTTCCGCATATATTCTGGCTTGGCCAAAAATTATTGTTCCATTCCGCCATTTGGCCAGAAAACCAAGCCTGCGTTACGACAGAATATTTGGTTTACAACGATCGGCAAGTTACTTTAGTCAGCCATCCTTCTGTCGAGCCAATGTATTACATCGCTGTCTGTAGTCGTAACCCATCTATGCTGCCCACCACGCTCAATAAACTTTCTTTGTTTAGTGACAGTGCCGAAATGGTTTATCAGGATTATGCTAAACAAACCAGGCGCGTGATGGAGCTGGATCAAGTTGTCAAAGAGCGCGAGTATCTGATTGCTGAACGTGATAATTTTCTTTCGCTCCGCACCCAGCAAATGAAAGAACGCGAACACCTGATCGCTGAACGTGATGCACTTTTGGACATTCGCACCGAACAATTAAATGAACGTACCGAACAATTAAATGAACGTACTGGACGATTAAGTGAACGTACCGAAGAATTAAATGTTTGCACTGATCAATTAAATCAACATACTGAAGAAATAATCAAACTTTATGCGCTTCTGACACTACGCAACGAACAAATTGTTGAACATGAGCGTTTGAATGTTGCGCTCAACCAGCAAATTGACTATCGCGCCAGTTTGGTCTGGTGGCTAAAGTCGCCGTTGCGCTTCATCAAACGTGCCATCAAAGGGAATTCTTGAATTAGCATGTTACCGCCAGCAATCGACATTATCATTCCAGTCTACAATGCATACGAGGACTTGCAGCGCTGTCTCGACAGCGTGCTTCGCACTACTATGCCCCATCATCGCATCATCATGATCGACGATTGTTCAACGGATAGCCGTATCGCCGATTATTTTGAAACGCAGCGTAGCACAGCAGACCCACGTCTGTGGCTGCTACATAACGATACAAATCTCGGCTTCGTCAGCACCGTTAACCGTGGTATGACGCTCAGTCAAAATGATGTCGTGTTGCTCAATTCCGATGCAATCGTTACCTCGGGCTGGTTGGAAAAACTTTGCTGCTGCGCTGATTCAGATCCGCTTATCGGCACAATCACGCCGTTTTCTAACAACGCCGAAATTTGTTCGTTTCCGAATTTTTGTCAAGAAAACGCGTTGCCGCCAGGAATGAGTGCGGAGGACGTCAATCGCGCCATTGAAGCAGCCGCCCTTCGCGTTTATCCTGACATACCCACCGGGGTCGGATTTTGCATGTTTATTCGGCGCCGCCTGCTTATTAAAATCGGCCTGTTCGATGCTGATACTTTCCGTCACGGTTACGGCGAGGAAAATGATTTCTGCATGCGGGCGCTGGAGGCTGGATGGCGCAATGTATTGTGCGACGATACTTTCGTCCAGCATGTCGGCAGCAGCTCCTTTAGTACGAAAAAAGAGACGCTGGTTGAAGAAAATATGCAGCGTTTGCTGGCTAAGCATCCAGGCTATATGCAGCGTGTAATGGCTTTCATCGCGGCCGACCCAATCAAGCCGATCCGTCAGTTGGCACAGTCATTCTTGGCGCTCACCGGAGCGGCTGGCGATAAGCCCGGCATCTTGCATATCATGCACGGCCGTAGCGGCGGCACGGAGCAGCACACCCGTAGCTTGATGCACAGTGACGGCGAGGACTACCGCCATTATTTGCTGGTAACCATGGATGATGTCTGGCAACTTAAGGATGCTAACAGCGGTGAGTTGCTAACTTATCAATTCAACCGGCAACCCGACCAACTGTGGACGGATTTTCTGGCCAGCCTGTGTGCCAGTTTTCGTATCCATATGTGCCATGTGCATCATTTGGCCGGCTGCCGGCCGGGCTTGCTGGAAGCGATGCGCAACCTTGGAATTCCATTTGGTTTCAGTGTGCACGATTTTTTTCTGGCTTGTCCGACTATCAACCTGCTCGACGCCACAGGAATTTATTGTGGCAGCGAAACTGATGCATCGCGCTGTCAGAATTGTCTTAACGCCCAACCAGATTTTCGTGGTATTGACATCGTTGCTTGGCGCGCTGTGCATGCGGATTTTATTGAGCGGGCAGTATTCGTGATTGCTCCCAGCGACTTGGCCGCAGAGATGTTCCGTCGCTATTTTCCGCGCGCTGATGTGCGCGTTATACGGCACGGCGTCGATTTAACCGCTAACCGCACTAATGCTCTGACATCGGCGCTACTGTTGCCGAAAGATACGTATCAAAGTATAGGTGTATTGGGAGCGATTGGTCCGGTCAAAGGCGCCCGCCAACTGGAGCGCTTAGTAGCACGCAGCCGCGAACGCAAGCTGCCATTTCGCTGGGTTGTGGTTGGCTATATGGATCGCCAGTTTCAGCCGTATCAGACGGCCGATACCTTATTGACAGTGCACGGCCAATACACCCCAGATCATATGGAAGACTTGCTCGACCATTATCGAATTAACCTGGTAGTGTTCCCATCCGCCGGCCCGGAAACCTATTGCTACACCCTGACTGAAGCCTGGATGGCTGGACGACCCGCATTGGTGCCGCCGATCGGCGCACTGTATGAGCGTGTGCAAACGAACGGTGCCGGTTGGATTATGCAAGACTGGTGTGATACGGATGCTATTTTAGATGACATCATTTCGATATTACGGCCGGAAAACAGTACCGATTTTGTACACAAGCAAACGCAAGCGCGGGCAGTACCGGTCACCTCCGTACGCGACATGGCTAACGCTACCGAAATGGTTTACCACGAAGTTTTGTCGCGACAAGTCGTCAAATTTGCTGTGCCGTTGCCGCAAACCACCCTGTACACTGCGCTGCAAACTGCGCTGGGAGTGGCTGCTGCCGACAGGCACCGTGCCCTATCAATAGGGCAGCACTGGTTGCTGCGGCTTGCACATCTCGGTTTGCGTTTGCGCTATACATTACTTGGTCGATGGCTATATCGCATCATCCCAGTTCGATGGCAACAAATCTTGAAGCAACGACTGTTGGCATAGACATTTTTAAGGTGGCTGTCTCAGAGCAACTCCTGTAAAGGTGGCGTATTTATTAGCTTTTCGTGGTGTTCAAACAATGCGGAATTTGCAAAAATTTGATCTATAGAGTACGAATTTCTTGCAAAATAAAACCACGTAAACTGGAGTAAATTCCTCGTTTATTTGACTTCCGAATCAATGGTAATGACTATGTCTTTTTGACCAATTTTTACCGGCTTTGAAAACCCCTCAAGATCTTTCGAGCTAGAAATTACATTCCCCGATTTTGATATGCGCGCACCGACAATAACATTGGCTACAGAAGATAAGTTCAAGCCTGACACCATCGACATGCTGTCATCCAGCGTGAAATCAAACGGTAGTTCCTTTACTGTCTTGCGTAAAACGGCCAGCGGTGGTTTGCGTCCACCTTCCGCAGCCCGGGCGAAAATAAAAACAGTGTCGGTATCTGCGATTCGTGACTTGAAGGCAGGATCAAGACGTACCGTTCCACTCACTGATCCATTCGCAACTTTTGACTGGGTTGAAGCTTTGCCACCGGCTGAAGCCGCAGCTGCCGGAGGTAGTCCGGCCAATACACGTGCCTCATTGATACTGGCGCTGACCGAAGCCACCATAGGAGAATCCGCCGGCAACAAATCGATAATCTTTTGCCACCGTTTAATGGCGCTCTGGTAGTCCTTGCGTTCGAAAGCTGCAGAGCCCGCCAAAGACAGCGCCTTTAGGTTATCCGGATCGATTTTCAGCGCCTGTTGGATTATTTTTTCTGGTTCTCCCTGCAAGGTCTGCTTGAGCATGGCCAGCATATCGGCGTGATCGGTCAGCACAAAGGCGTTGTTCGGTTGCAGTGCTACAGCGCGAGAGTAAGCAGCACTGGCATCTTGATAGCGATTGAGGGCGGTGTAGGAGCGAGCAAGCATCACCCAGCCATCGGCGTTGTCCGGTTCCGACTTAAGCCGTTCCGCTAGCCACGTCACCATTGCCTCAAATTGTTCAGGTGTGGCTGGGTGTGCTTCGTCAACGGCTGCTGTTGGGATTTGCGGTTTTAATCCGGCTGGCGTACCCAACATGAAATATAGAGAAATCGCCAACAAAGGAACTGAAATTACTAATGCCGCGATTGAAATATTTCCCCAGCGGCTATCAGTCGATGGTGCAGCGGCGATTTCAGTGGTACCGGAATTTTCCAGCACGCGACTCTCCAGATCGCTCCGCGCGTTTTGATATTGAACCTCATTCACTGTCCCGGCTGCCAGATCTGCGTCTAATTCGCGTAACTGATCACGAAAAACGGACAAATTAACTTCAGAAGACGTAGTGGATATTGAACTGTTGCCTCGTCTAAGTAATGGTGGCAGCAAAACCAATAAGGTAACAACAATCAGAGCGCCCACTATAAGCCAAAACGTTATCATGAATGCCCCTCCCCTTTTTTTCCAGACAGCAGTGATGCCGCGCGGACATGATCATCTGTGCTC
>JBKJQT010000399.1:0-3619 GCA_046593855.1 Candidatus Nitrotoga sp.
TATGAGCGCCAAGGCCATTGCGGGTGCAACGCTGGCGGATTTTGACCCCATCGAACGCGCACGGCTGCGGCAATTCATCGAACGTTTCAATGGCGACCGTGCTTTGCTGGAACTGGATGACACACAACTGGATGCAGCTCTGGGGCTGACGGTCAGAACCGAGCACGGCTACTTGCCTTCATTGACCGGCTTACTGCTGTTAGGGCATGAGGCTTCCTTACGGGCGCTGGTGCCAACGCATGAAATTGCATTCCAAATTCTGGATGGCGAGGAGGTGCGTTTCAATGAATTCAGCCGTGCGCCGCTGTTGCGCGCTTTCGAATGGGTGGAGACTTTATTCAAACCTTTGAACGCCGAGCGCGAGTTTCAGTCCGGGTTGTTTCGCGTGGCCGTGCCCAAGGTGGATCACCGCGCATTCCGCGAAGCGATTGCTAATGCGATTACACACCGGGATTACAGCTTGCGCGGTGCGGTGCATGTCCGTTTAACCGGCGATGTTTTGGTAATCAGCAATCCCGGGGGGTTTGTTGAAGGCGTAACACTGAACAATTTGCTGACCACCGAGCCGCGTCCGCGCAATCCAGGGTTGGCAGATGCCTTGAAGCGCATCGGCCTGGTGGAACGGACTGGGCGCGGTGTGGATTTGATCTATCGCGGGATGTTGCGCTTTGGCCGCCACAACCCTGATTTCAGTCAGTCGGATAGTCACTCCGTGGTGTTACGTCTGAGCATGGCGGCGGCTGACGAAGCGTTTCTGAAAATTGTTTTGGAAGAAGAAACGCGGCGCGGCGGACAAATGCCGATTGACAGCCTGATTATTTTGGCCGCTCTGCGCGAACAGCGACGTGCGAGCAGTGAGCAGTTGGCTGGATGGTTGCAACAGGATGCCTTGCATGTTACTGCCAGTGTAGAGTCGTTGGTCGAGACTGGCTTGCTTCAAGCGCATGGTGCTGGCCGTGGTCGTAGCTATACGCTTTCTCCTGATCTTTATCGACTGCTAGGCGAGAAGTCCGAATATACCCGGCAGGCAGGCTTTGACCGCTTGCAGCATGAGCAGATGGTGAAAAGCTATGTAGATCAGCATGGCCGCATTACACGCCAAGAAGTCATCGAGCTTTGTCGCTTAACGCCGGATCAGGCGTATAAACTTCTGAAGCGTTTGTCTGATGAGAAAATAATAGAAAAACAAGGCGTTAAACGACATTCATTTTATGTTAAACCGCTTTCTATACGCCATGGCGCATAGAAGGCGCATAGAAGACGTATAGGAGAAGGTGGGTCATTACTGGCCTTAATTTACGATGGTGAAAGTCTCAATAAAACATTCCGTTATCTGATGTCTCCGGCATGAATGCCGGAGACATCGCACTCGGGTTTGGATTGTTAAACCCGCCGCGTATAAACAAAAATTGATTCGAGGTTAAACATGAACGCAACCGCATCCATTGTTTCCAAAGTCTGGAGTTTTTGCACCACGTTGCGCGACGACGGGGTGAGCTATGGCGATTATCTGGAACAGCTCACTTATCTGATCTTTCTGAAAATGGCGGACGAATACAGCCAGCCGCCGTATAACCGCAAAGTGGGCATCCCCGCCGAGTACAGCTGGCCAAGCCTGAAGGTCAAGCGCGGTGCTGAGCTGGAGGTGCATTACGTAACTTTGCTGCGCGAGCTGGGCAACAAGCCGGGGATGCTGGGGACGATTTTCACCAAGGCGCAGAACAAGATTCAAGACCCGGCCAAGCTGTATCGTCTAATCGACATGGTGAACGAAACGCAGTGGGTGACGATGGGTGCGGATGTGAAAGGCGACATCTACGAGGGTTTGCTGGAACGCAACGCGGAAGACACCAAGTCCGGCGCGGGGCAATACTTCACGCCGCGCGCGTTGATTCGCGCGATGGTGGAATGCGTACGCCCGGAGCCGGGCAAGACCATCGCTGATCCGGCCTGCGGCACGGGTGGTTTCTTTCTGGCGGCCTATGATTTTCTGGTGAACGAACACCGGCTGGACAAAACGCTGAAGGCATTTCTCAAGCACGATACTTTTCACGGCAATGAGATCGTGGCAGGCACACGCCGTCTGGCCTTGATGAATATGTTCTTGCATAACATCGGCGAAATTGACGGCGAGAGCATGGTGTCGCCTAACGATGCTTTAGTAGCTGACAGTGGAAAACGCTACGACTATGTGCTGGCGAATCCGCCCTTCGGAAAAAAAAGCTCGATGAGCTTTACGAATGATGAAGGCGAGCAGGAGAAGGACGACCTGACTTACAACCGGCAGGATTTCTGGGCAACCACGTCGAACAAGCAGCTCAATTTTGTGCAGCACATCCGAACCATGCTGAAAACCACCGGACGTACGGCAGTGGTGGTGCCGGACAACGTGTTATTCGAGGGTGGCGCGGGCGAGACGGTGCGCAAGAAGCTGCTGGAAACCACCGAGCTGCACACCATATTGCGCTTGCCCACTGGTATTTTTTACGCCAACGGGGTGAAGGCGAACGTGCTGTTCTTCGACAATCGTGCGGCCAGCAAGGAGGCGTGGACGAAAGAAGTGTGGTACTACGACTACCGCACCAACATTCACCACACGCTGAAAAAGAAGCCGCTACGCTTTGAGGATTTGCAAGAGTTCATTGTCTGCTACAACCCGCTAAACCGCCATGAGCGCAAAGAGTTGTGGAACGAGCAGAGCAACCCGGAGGGCCGTTGGCGCAAATTCAGTTACGGGCAAATCATCGCGCGCGACAAAACCAGTCTGGATATTTTTTGGTTGAAGGATAAGAGCCTTGCCGATCTGGACAACTTGCCCGAGCCGGATGAGCTGGCATTAGAGATTATTGAAAACCTTGAGGCTGGGTTGAACAGTTTCAGAGAAATTGCGGCAGCGTTATAGTGAGCAAATTGCACCAAGGTGTTGCAATACACGTGACGATAGCCCAAATAAAACCCCTTAAAATATGCATGTAAGAATTACTTTCAACTTAATCAATCTATTTAAAACCGTATGAAAATTGCGACTTGGAATGTGAATTCCCTTAAGGTGCGTCTGCCCCATACATTGGATTGGCTGGCGGTTAATCAGCCGGATGCGCTGTGCTTGCAGGAAACCAAGCAAGAGGACAGTAAATTCCCCTTGGCAGAATTACAGCAAGCTGGCTATCAAGCTGTATTCAGTGGACAGAAGACCTATAACGGTGTGGCCATTATCAGCAAAGCTATACCTGAAGACGTAATGGTCGGCATGCCGAATTTTCTGGATGAGCAGAAGCGTGTGATTGCCGCCACGCTCAACGGTGTGCGAGTTGTATGTATTTATGTACCGAACGGCCAGAGCGTAGACTCAGACAAATATCAATACAAATTGGCGTGGCTGACTGTTTTGCAGAAGTGGTTAAAGGACGAGTTGGTTCGCTACCCTAAACTAGTGCTGCTGGGCGATTACAACATCGCGCCGGAAGACCGTGATGTGCATGATCCTCAGGCATGGGTAGGCAATGTGCTGGTGAGCGAGCCTGAGCGTGCGGCGTTCAGAGCGCTCGAACAACTTGGGCTGCGCGATAGTTTCCGCCTGTTCGAGCAGCCGGAGAAATCCTATACCTGGTGGGATTAC
>JBKJQT010000058.1:0-6617 GCA_046593855.1 Candidatus Nitrotoga sp.
GTCACCCCCTGGTTCCGGTGTGAGAGAAATACGTATCGTATCCCCTATTCCTTCCTGTAGTAGCACGGCCAGCGCGGCGGTGGAGGCGACAATACCTTTGGACCCCATGCCAGCTTCGGTTAACCCCAAGTGCAGCGGATAATCGCAGCGCAATGCTAGTTCACGGTATACCGCGATTAAACCTTGGACCTCACTCACCTTGCATGACAGCACGATGCAATCATGCGGTAAACCGAGTTTCTCGGCGCGCTGAGCGCTATCCAGTGCAGACACGATGAGTGCTTCACGCATTACTGCGGCAGCCTCCTTCGGTTGCGGAGATTTAGCGTTTTCATCCATCATGCGCACGATTAAATCAGCCTCTAGACTACCCCAGTTAACCCCGATACGTACTGGCTTAGAATAACGGCAGGCCGCGCCTATCATCATGGCGAATTGGTCTTCACCCTTGCGGTGGCGACCGACATTGCCCGGGTTAATCCGGTATCCTCCCAGTGCTTGGGCACATTCCGGAAAGTCTGTTAATAGACGATGGCCGTTGTAATGAAAATCGCCCACTAAAGGGACATTACAGCCCATTTTGTCGAGCAGCTCGCGAATGTGGGGTACCTGTGCGGCAGCTTCGGCGGTATTGACAGTAATGCGCACTAACTCGGAACCGGCTTGTGCAAGCTCAAAAACTTGGCGCGCGGTTCCTGCGGCATCCACGGTATCAGTATTGGTCATTGACTGTACAACGACAGGGGCACCGCCGCCTATGGCGATATTACCCACCATGACACGTTGCGTCGCACGACGCGGAATGGAATGTTCACTCATATCTACTCCAACGTGAGGCGCGCGGTTCCGCTATTGCTAATGGGCGCGAGTTCAACAAGCTTCTCTTGATAATATAGGCGCACTCCGCTGATATTACCAATAACCACGGAAAACGGTGCCTTGCCTCTCAGATTTTGTTCGCTACCGCTCGAATTAAGTTGTGACAGTAATATTTTGCCGTCATTGTCCGTCACTTTTACCCAAGAATCTGCATCAAACTTCAGCCGTATGGAGGCGGATTGCTTAGATGCGCTCCTTGATTCTGTCTGTATGATTTTAGTAGCAGTGGAGGTCTTCGGGGTTACAGTGAGCGCATCAGACGGAGATACTGCTATCACCGTAGAAGCCGGAATAGGCATGACTGTTGGCAATTCTATTGTTTCCATCGTAGCCTGCTGCATAATCGGCAGGCCGCGGTTTAACCAGATAAAGAGTACCACTGTGATCGCGACGACAATTACACCGGTCGACAACCAAATTATATTGTTTCTGCGCGTTGCGTAGATATTTGGGAACGGCACGTCAATCGCAACTCTTGCAGTCTGCAACGAGGGCTGCGCTGGCTCTACTGGCAGTGATGCCAACAAGGGAACAGGATCCAATTGTAATAGCTTGGCATAACTGCGTACGAAGCGGCGCACAAAGGTAATTTCCGGTAGGCGAGTGAAATTGTCCGCCTCCAGTGCCTCAATTTGGCGTGATGCAAACTTAAGACGACTTTCCACATCAGCAAGACTCAGCCCGAGTCGCTCGCGTGCTTCACGCAGCACGGTCCCCACGCTGAAAGGCCGTACCTCTAAGCTGCTGGAGGTATTACCTAAATTATTTTCCGACGAATTATCCACTATTGTTTATACAGCATTAGCTGAGTTTCACGTGCATCAGAAAAATTTTTACGTAATTGCATCGCGTAATTATTTTCCGCAATTCTATCACCCAGCTTACGTTCAATACGCACTGCCAACCATAGGTTTTCAGCTGTCAAAGGAGATACGTTGTTTCTTTTAAAGGTCAGAAAATAGGATTTCGCACTCGCATAATCGGTATTAGTAAAGTATAGATTGGCCAAGCCCAGTAAAGCTTCCGGCATATTGGGTTGGGCCGTTAGCGCTTTTTGAAAAAATTCTTCAGCATTTTTCACATTGCCAACATTCATAGAACATGAGCCTGCATTCAAATAAGCTTTCCCCGGAGTAGAATAAAGTGGATTCTTTAGCGCTGCCATGAAGTGTTTGATGGAATTCAGCTCCTTGCCTTGCTTACAAAGAAACCAGCCATAATTGTTATGTGCATCTGAATCTTTGCTATCTAAACGTAAGCTGTGCTGAAAATCCTCATCTGCCTGCTGATCTTCATGCAAAGCCATACGTACAAGGCCGCGCACGTTGTAAGCCGGTGCGTAGTCGGATTTAGAATGCAGAGCCAAAGATACCTCTTCTAATGCCACCCCGAGTTGTCCCCGGTCGTAATATTGTGCCGCTAATTCAGTATGTATTTTAGCGCTGGCCTCTTCCCGTGAAATATTATGCTGCGGCGTACCGCCGTATCCGCCATCGGATTGCGCAACACATCCTGTCATGCTTAAAGCAAACAGAAAGAGGCTCAACTTTCTCATGCGTGAAAATAGTTTCATGTACGGATCTCTAATAATCGGTGCGTTCTTTTGGTTTTATCTTGTACCTGCCCGGCCAACTGTCCGCAGGCCGCAGCAATATCATCACCTCGTGTTTTGCGGATAGTAGTGACAATATCTGCCTGTACCAGGACGTCTCGAAACCTGGCTATAGCATCGGCTTTGGATCGGCGATAATGCGTCTGCGGAAAAGGATTGAACGGTATCAGATTAAATTTGCACGGCACATCGCACACCAACGCGACCAGTTCATGCGCTTGCTGTACGCTGTCATTCACACCTTCCAGCATCACATACTCGAAAGTGACAAAATCACGTGGGGCGCGTTCCAGATAGCGCTGGCATGCTGCCAGTAATATGCGCAAAGGGTATTTCTGGTTGATCGGCACCAGCACATCCCGCAAGGTGTCATTGGATGCATGCAACGACACCGCTAACGCTACTGGGCATTCCTCACGCAGTCTGTCCATCGCCGGGACGATGCCAGAAGTGGATAAAGTCACCCGACGTCGAGACAAGCCATAAGCATTATCGTCCAGCATCAGACGCAAGACACTTACCGTATTATCGAAATTTAGCAACGGCTCGCCCATACCCATCATCACCACATTGGTAACTGGCCACTTGTCATTAAAATCTTTGCCAATCTGGCGGTTAGCCCACCACAATTGACCAATAATTTCGGCCACACTCAAGTTACGGTTGAAACCTTGTTTACCGGTTGAGCAGAATGAGCAGTTAAGCGCGCAACCCGCCTGAGTAGAGACACATAGTGTGCCGCGCCCTTCCTCTGGAATAAAAACTGTTTCTATTGCGTTGCCTGTACCAACGTCCAGCAACCATTTACGCGTGCCATCTGCAGAAATTTCGTCTCGCATCACCTGTGGTGCAGCCACATAAGCTTGCTGCTGCAGTTTCTCACGCAACAAAGCAGCGATATCGGTCATCGCTGTAAAATCTGCCTCACCCATTTTGTGCACCCAGCGCAATATCTGGCGTGCACGGAAGGGTTTTTCACCCATCGAAGCAAACCAGGCGGTAAGTCGCTGCAAATCAAAGTTAAGAAGATTTTCGGACATTCATGATGACCTTGAAAAATTACGCCATCCCGCGATGGCGAGAACCTTGCTCTTCGATTAAAACTAGATTCTCGCCCAACTAGGTTAACTTATGTTAAGCCATGCTGAATGGCGAGGATGACAGATATTGATTTTTATAGGAGCTCTTAATTATTAGCGCGGTTTCACGTCCATAATAGCCTGAACGTTTCATAGTTCGCGTATTGATCGACTCAGGCTACTATTTGACAGACGATAATGTAAAGGAGCGGCCTAGATAAAACCTTACATTGCAAACATAAATGACTTGCAGAAGAACGGGTTAATCTATGAAACTTTCATATCAGAAAAAAAATAAGCAATTTCCACTGCGGCAGCTTCCGCTGAATCTGAACCATGTACAGCATTGGCGTCAATGCTGTCAGCGAAATCCGCGCGGATACTACCCTTGTCAGCTTTTTTCGGATCCGTGGCCCCCATTAAATCACGATTTTTTGCAATTGCATTTTCGCCTTCCAATGCTTGCACCATCACTGGACCAGAAATCATAAAATCTACCAGATCCTTAAAGAACGGACGCTCACGATGCACGGCATAAAATTTTTCTGCTTCGGTACGTGACATCTGCACCATGCGTGCCGCAATCACCTTTAATCCAGCATTTTCAAAGCGTGTGTAAATCTGACCAATAACATTCTTGGCGACGGCGTCTGGTTTAATAATTGACAAGGTACGTTCAACAGCCATGCTACTTTCTCCAATGGTGATTAACAATTAAGTTGCGGATTTTAACAGGCTTTGCAGCTTATGTCGCTTTGTCCAAACAGCATAAAGTCTAGCCATAATGTTGCTTAGACAAAAAGTGCTCAATAGAACCTTGATATCCGTCGAAGATGCTGCAGAGTGGCGAGTGAAGAGAAAGAAGCACAGAGCTGGCCCAGGTGCCAGTACCTATTTAAAGTGGCTTGTGCCTTGCTGGCTTGTTGGCCTGTTTTATTGAAAATCTTACCTATCAAGCTGAAACTCCGGTTTAAACCAAGCGTACAGCTCTACTGTTGCTTAGCCAGATGTCGGGCAATGGATGTATGAGGAGAAGGGGCTGAATAAGTCCATAAAAAGAAAATTTAAAAACTTATGGTTTGTTTTATATACAGCCAGCCACTGATTATATTAATAATTCAGTGGTAGGCGCGATTGGACTCGAACCAACGACCCCCACCATGTCAAGGTGGTGCTCTAACCAGCTGAGCTACGCGCCTATATAAAGCATGGCACTATAACTGAATTCCAAGTCAAGCTCAAATGTTGGACCCCAAGTGAGCAGCAATCTACGCTTACGTCGTGGAATATTCGCCAGCTTCCAAAATTTAGAGGCCGTCATTAGTATATATATGGATGTTTGCTTTTGTAACAACTCCAAGTTGCTACTCAATACGCCGCAGTGACTTGAAAAAAGTGAAATCAAAAACGGACAGTTTATGTGCTGCAAGACCGAGTGCATCTATTTGATATTAATTTTGATAGTAGTGTGAGCGGCAAGGTGGCGTAAAATGTATATTCTGTTCCTGACTAAAATTACTGATTAAAAATTATGACCATACGTACTCGTTTTGCGCCTAGCCCCACGGGTTATCTACATATCGGCGGCGCCCGTACTGCACTATTCTCTTGGGCTTACGCCCGCAAGCATGGTGGCACTTTTATCTTGCGCATAGAAGATACTGATGTAGAGCGCTCCACACCGGAGGCGGTGCAAGCGATTCTAGATGGCATGGCTTGGCTTAATCTGAGTTATGACGAAGGCCCCTTCTATCAAATGCAGTGTATGGAACGATATAAAGAGGTGATCCAGCATATGCTGGCGCAGGGCTTAGCCTATTACTGTTACACGTCGCCAAGTGAACTGGAAGCTATGCGTGAGGCCCAACGTGTTAATGGTGAAAAACCACGTTACGACGGTCGCTGGCGTCCAGAATCCGGCAAGATACTACCTGAACCTCCTGCTGAAACGATGCCAGTGGTGCGTTTCAAGAATCCTGCTAAGGGATTGGTAACGTGGAAAGATTTGGTGAAAGGGCTTATTGAATTTGACAATAGTGAATTAGATGATCTCATTATTGCCCGTGCCGATGGCACACCTACCTATAATTTTTGCGTAGTAGTAGATGATTGGGATATGGGTATTACACATATAATACGCGGCGATGACCACGTCAATAATACCCCACGTCAGATTAATATACTCAAGGCATTGGGCGCCAATGTACCGCAGTACGCACATCTATCGATGATATTGGGTGACGATGGGCAGAAGCTGTCCAAGCGCCATGGTGCAGTTAGTGTGATGCAATATGATGAAGAGGGTTATCTGCCGGAAGCAGTGATTAATTACCTGGCAAGACTGGGATGGTCGCACGGTAATGATGAAATTTTTTCGGTAGAGCAATTTTGCGCGTGGTTTGACCTCGACCATATCACGCCATCTGCGGCACAATTTAATACAGAGAAATTGAACTGGCTCAATCAGCACTACATAAAGCAGGCCGATAATGCGCGGCTTGTTGCGCTAACACGTCCGCGCTTGGAAGCACGGGGCGTTTTGGTGAGCGCCGTACCTGCCCTAGAAGCCATAATTGACCTTTATAAAGAACGAGTCGTAACTCTCAACGAATTGACGGATGCAGCAGAAGTATTTTATATCGACTTACATCCCAATCAGGAATTGCTGAAAGCCCAGCTGTCTGCTGAAGCGATACCTGCTTTGCAGGAGCTGGCGGAGCGCCTAAAAGATATAACATGGGAAGCGGTGGCGATTGGGGCGGCAATCAAGGAAATAGTAAGTAAGCATGGCTTGAAAATGCCTAAGTTAGCCATGCCGTTGCGCGTAATGCTCACTGGGCAAACCCAGACACCCTCGGTAGATGCATTATTAACACTGTTTTCACGCGAGGTCGTATTGGCGCGTATAGCACGACATCTTTAGCACTTACCCGGTATTCAGCTTTACAAGGATAGCCTCGATCATTATAATGCGCGCACATTTTGGGGGTATAGCTCAGCTGGGAGAGCGCTTGCATGGCATGCAAGAGGTCAGCGGTTCGATCCCG
>JBKJQT010000073.1:0-3695 GCA_046593855.1 Candidatus Nitrotoga sp.
TGGCATACCTGGACTGATAGCGATCAAATCGATACCATTGAGCAAGTCGCTGCGGAACACACCGCAGTGCAGCTCTGTTTCAGGAAACTGAGTGCGCAATGCATCCAGAGAGGGAGGGAGGTCACGGCTGTCGGCAGCACGCACTCGCGCACCCTGCGCACTCAGCCAGCGCACTAACGATAACCCGGTCTCGCCGAGACCAAGCACTAGAACCAATTTGTTTGTAAATTTCATCATCGTAATTTCAGCGTCGTCAATCCGATTAATACCAACATCATAGAAATAATCCAAAACCGCACAACCACTTGATTCTCTTTCCAGCCCTTCAATTCATAATGATGATGGAGCGGCGCCATGCGAAAGATACGCTTACCAGTAAGCTTGAATGAAGTTACCTGGATGATCACCGACAGCGTTTCAAGTACGAATACTCCGCCCATGATAAGCAGTACAATTTCCTGGCGCACGATCACCGCCACCGTGCCGAGCGCAGCGCCCAGCGCCAGGGCACCTACGTCGCCCATGAACACTTCTGCCGGGTAAGCGTTAAACCACAAAAAAGCTAACCCTGCGCCCGCAATTGCGCCGCAGAACACCGCCAATTCGCTCGCGCCAGGAACATGCGGCATCCCAAGATATTTGGCGAATACAGCATGGCCCGCAACATATGCGAAGATCGCCAGCGCACTGCTGATCATCACCGTGGGCATGATCGCCAAGCCGTCCAGACCATCGGTCAAATTTACTGCGTTACTCGTACCAACGATAACCAGGCCGGCCAGCAGAATGAATGTGAATGCTGCGAGCGGAAATACCAAATGCTTGAAGAAGGGCACGATAAGTTCAGTATGCGCGGGTAGGCTGGCGTGCTGCCACAAGTACGCGGCCACGACCACTGCAATGATGGATTGCCAGAATATCTTGGCTTTGGCGGATAGCCCCTTGGGGTTGTGATGAACGACTTTGCGATAGTCATCGACCCAGCCGATCGCGCCGAAACCCAATGTAGTGAGCAACACCACCCATACATACCTATTGCTCAGATCGGCCCACAATAACGTGGTGATGGCTATCGAGGTGAGAATTAATGCGCCACCCATTGTTGGCGTGCCAGCTTTTATCAGATGTGTCTGCGGACCGTCATCCCGTACCGCTTGGCCTATCTTATAGGCGGTTAGCTTGCGTATCATCATCGGCCCGACCAGGAAGGAAATAGATAACGCAGTTATTGCAGCTAGCACAGCGCGCAGCGTGATGTAACTGAACACGCTGAATACACTGATATATTGCGATAACCATTGCGCAAATATAAGTAACATTTTTACTTCTTTCGCCGGGCGGTTAAGAGGAAAGGGTTAAGGAAGGATGGCGAAGCTTGTGCATGGGTTCTTCCTTTGTTTATTTCTTCGTTTATGTCTTCTCTTACCTGATTTGTTCCAGTGCAGTGCTGCACCACCCGCTCCATGCGCATGAAGCGCGAGCCCTTCACTAGTACCGTGCTATCAATATCTAAATTCTTATCCAGCACGGCGAATAAATCCTCAATGCGTTCAAAGTGACGAGCGCCTACACCGAATTCATGTACCGCATGAGGCGTCAATTTGCCCAGTGCCAATAGCTGGTCCACTCCAAAACGGCGGGCTTCTGCGCCAATTTCGCTATGCAGGTGTACGGCGTCATCTCCTAACTCTCCCATGTCGCCCAATACCAGGATTTTTTTACCGGCGCTCTGCGCCAATACCTCGAGCGCGGCGTGCAGTGAGGCCGGATTGGCGTTATAGCTGTCATCTATCAGCATCGCACCATGCAGTGCGGTTTTACGCTGCAAACGAGCGGTCACGCCAGAAAATCGTTCCAGCCCTGCTGCAATCGCTGGCGCGGGCACGTGCAAGGCCAGCGCTGCCGCAGTAGCGGCCAGCGCGTTGCGGACGTTGTGCACCCCCGGTACTTGCAACTGTGCACTGAAGCTACCTTGCGGCATACTTACCTCGATATGCGCGCCATAGTCCCCTACTTGCCATTGCGCATGTACCGCCACATTTTCCCCCAGGCCGAATTCAATAATCGTATGGCCGCCTGCCAACTTGCGCCATAGTGGTGCATAAGCGTCATCGGCATTAATGATCGCAGTGCCTTGAGGCGACAACACTGTGAAAATTTCTCCTTTAGCGCGCGCCACTGCGTCCACCGAACCCAATCCGGCTAAATGTGCGCTGCCCGCGTTGTTGACGATGGCGACATCCGGCCGTGCCAGCCGGGCCAGGTATTCAATTTCTCCCTTATGGTTCATGCCCATCTCGATCACCGCATAGCGATGCACGGCCCGCAGCTTAAGCAAAGTAAGGGGCACACCAATGTCATTGTTGAGATTTCCAAGCGTTGCTAACACTGCGTTATCATCACCCGTTGCTGCGCGCAATATGCTTGCCAACATTTCCTTCACCGTGGTCTTGCCGTTGCTGCCGGTCACTGCTATCACGGGGATCTTGAACTGCGCACGCCAATGAGCTGCCAGACGACCTAATGCCAAACGCGTGTCGTCAACCAGCAGCAATGGACACGGTGACTCAACGCCCCGATAACTTGTAGTTTTTATCAATGCAGCGACTGCGCCGCTTTGAGTCGCACTGGCAACAAATGCGGCACCGTCGTAATTTCCCCCCTGCAACGCTACAAATAGATCGCCTGCATTGATCGCGCGACTATCGCTCGACACGGAGGTAAACAATACATCGTGGCCATTGAGCTCGCACTCCAATGCTTGTGCGGCCTGCGAGAGCAGCATCATGCCCGCACCTCATCGCGCCAAGCCAATAACGCGCGCTGTGCGACCTCGGCGTCGCTGAACGGATATCTCACCCCCTCGATTTCCTGATATGACTCGTGCCCTTTACCGGCAATTAGTACGATATCCGTCGCATGCGCGCAGAGCACTGCTTGTGCGATGGCCGAGGCGCGATCTTCGATGATTTGGTATGTGCCGTTCGTTGCCTTTCTTCCTGACCTAATGCCATATACAATGGCTGCGATTATGTCGAGCGGCGCTTCACTACGCGGGTTGTCGCTGGTAATAATAGAGACGTCTGCCAATTTGGCTGCGATAGCCCCCATCATCGGGCGTTTGCCGCGGTCGCGATCGCCACCACAACCGAACACACAAATCACTTTGCCGTCGTGAATCCCGACTATTTCACGTCTGACCACTTCACGCATGGCCTGTAACACTTTTTCCAGTGCATCCGGGGTATGTGCATAGTCCACCACCACCGTAGGGCGATCGCCATTACCAAAAGTCTGCATGCGTCCGGGCACCGCGCAGATATGTGACAATTCGTGCAGCGCATTGCTTAACGTCACTCCACTCACCAGTAACACCGCCATCACGCCCAACAGATTAACAACATTAAACTGTCCAATCAGTGTGTTATGCAGCTCACCACTGCCCCAGCTAGAATGTATTTGGAGGCTGAATCCATGCGTATCCATACGTAATGCGCTACCATAAACCATGCGTAAACCGAGGCGCTCGGCCAGGGCCAAGGCGGCATCGTTTAGACCATAGCCCACCACTTCCACTCCATTGTCCTGTAGCTGTTTGGCAATCTCGGCACCGAATGTATCATCTAGGTTGAGTACAGCGTATTTAAGTGTTTGCCAATCGAATAAGCGGCGCTTGGCCGCCGCATAGTTAGGCA